>NZ_GL732466.1:66384-163133 GCF_000187645.1 Streptococcus sp. C300 | reverse complement strand
AAGACTTCTCAGTTGAGGTTGTCCGAGTACCTGATGCCATGGACCCAGATGAGTATTTGCAAAAGAATTCTGCTGAAGACCTGGCTTACCTTTTAACCAAGACTCGGATTAGTCCTATAGAGTTCTATATTCACCAGCTAAAGCCTGAAAATAGTGATAACTTACAGGCGCAAATCGAATTCATTGAAAAGATTGCGCCCCTAATCGCCAAAGAAAAGTCTATCACTGCCCAGAATTCTTATATCCACATTCTGGCGGATAATCTACCTTCTTTTGATTACCAACAGGTGGAGCAGATAGTAAATGAAAGTCGCATTGTTCAGAGGCAGGAAAGAGTTAAAGAGGAGCAACCTCCAGCAGCGATTAGTTTGCCTGTAACGCGGCAACTGACAGCAGTCATGAGAGCAGAGGCGCATCTCCTCTATAGGATGGCTGAAAATCCAGTTGTGTTAAATGACTATCGATTAAGAGAAGATTTTTTCTTTGATACCCCAGAATTTCAGATTCTTTACGAATTATTAAGTGAGCAGGGAGAAATCGGCTCAGAGGAGCTTTCTCATCAGACACCTGAGGTTGAAAATGCTTGGTACCACGTGCTTAGTCTGGATTTGCCAGCTGAGATGTCGCCTCAAGAGCTAGCGGAGGTCGAAGCGACTCGAAACCGTGCCCTCCTCAGCAAGGACAACTTAAGAATTAAAAAGAAAGTGCAGGAAGCTAGTCATGTAGGAGATACAGACACAGCCTTGGAAGAATTGCAACGATTGATTTCCCAAAAGAGAAGAATGGAGTAATAATGGCAACAAAACAAAAAGAAGTAACCACATTTGATGTGCAAGTAGCAGACTTTATCCGTAACCACAAAAAAACAGGAACAGCAACAGATGACGAAATCAATTCAAGTCTGGTTATTCCTTTTACCCTCGATGCAGACGGCATTGAAGACCTTTTGCAACGGATTCAGGATGCTGGAATTTCTATCACAGATAATGAAGGAAATCCAAGTGCGCGTGTGCTTAGTGCAGAAGAAGAACCAGAACTCAGTGATGAGGACTTGATTGGCTCAACCTCTGCCAAGGTTAATGACCCAGTCCGTATGTATTTGAAGGAAATTGGGGTTGTTCCTCTCTTGACCAACGAAGAGGAAAAAGAATTGGCCTTAGCAGTTGAGGCTGGTGATATTGAAGCCAAACAACGTCTTGCAGAAGCCAACCTTCGTTTGGTGGTTTCGATTGCTAAGCGCTACGTAGGGCGTGGTATGCAATTTCTTGACTTGATTCAAGAAGGAAACATGGGCTTGATGAAGGCTGTTGACAAGTTTGACTATTCAAAAGGATTTAAGTTTTCAACTTACGCAACTTGGTGGATTCGTCAGGCAATCACTCGTGCCATTGCTGACCAGGCCCGCACTATCCGTATCCCTGTCCACATGGTTGAAACCATTAACAAGCTTGTCCGTGAACAGCGTAATCTCCTTCAAGAATTGGGGCAAGATCCAACACCTGAACAAATCGCTGAGCGTATGGATATGACACCTGACAAGGTTCGTGAAATCTTGAAAATCGCCCAAGAACCAGTATCACTTGAAACACCGATCGGTGAAGAGGACGATAGTCATCTTGGGGACTTTATTGAAGACGAAGTGATTGAAAATCCAGTAGACTACACAACTCGAATCGTTTTGCGCGAGCAGTTGGATGAAGTCTTGGATACTCTTACAGATCGTGAAGAAAACGTTCTGCGCTTGCGCTTCGGTTTGGACGATGGGAAAATGCGTACTCTTGAAGATGTTGGGAAAGTCTTTAACGTGACTCGTGAGCGTATCCGTCAGATCGAGGCCAAGGCTTTGAGAAAATTGCGTCAACCAAGTCGCAGCAAACCGCTTCGTGATTTTATTGAAGACTAAGAGTGAGGAATAACATGGCTTATACAGAAGAGCAAATTGAAACGATCAAAACACGCATTTTAAATGCCTTGGAAGAAGTCATCGACCCTGAGTTGGGGATTGATATTGTCAACCTAGGTTTGATTTATGAAATTCGTTTTGATGGTGAAACAGGTCACACTGAAATTGATATGACCTTGACAACTATGGGCTGCCCACTGGCTGACCTTTTGACAGACCAGATACATGATGCGATGACAGAAGTGCCTGAGGTAACCAATACCGAAGTTAAATTGGTCTGGTATCCAGCTTGGACGGTTGAAAAAATGAGCCGATACGCGCGTATCGCCCTAGGAATTAAATAAAGACTAAGAAAAATGCGAGAGACGATTGGAAAATAGGATAATTTTATCCTTTTTCCAATCGTCTCTTCTTTCTTTTGCTGATTTTCTGGAAATAAAATGGTATAATGGAAGGTATGGAAAACGAAAAATTGCGTATTAATATGCTAAGCTCAAGTGAAAAAGTAGCTGGTCAAGGAGTGTCAGGAGCTTATCGAGAATTGGTTAGTCTCCTTCACCGCGAAGCCAAAGACCAGTTGATTGTTACAGAGAATCTTCCTGTAGAAGCGGATGTAACTCACTTTCATACCATTGATTTCCCCTACTATTTATCTACTTTCCAAAAGAAACGCTCTGGGAGAAAAATTGGCTATGTGCATTTTTTGCCTGATACGCTTGAGGGGAGTTTGAAGATTCCATTTTTCCTAAAAGGAATTGTCAAACGCTATGTTTTTCCTTTTACAACCGAATGGAACACTTGGTGGTGGTCAATCCCATGTTTATCGAGGATTTAGTGGCTGCTGGTATTCCGCGTGAAAAAGTAACTTATATTCCAAATTTTGTAAACAAAGAAAAATGGCATCCATTACCAGCTGAACAAGTTGCTCAACTCCGGAAGGAAATGGATCTCGCGGAAGATCAGTTTGTCGTAATCGGTGCGGGTCAGGTTCAGAAACGTAAAGGAATTGATGATTTTATCCGTCTTGCTGAGGAATTGCCAGAAATTACCTTTATCTGGGCAGGTGGTTTTTCATTTGGTGGGATGACAGATGGTTATGAACGCTACAAGAAGATAATGGACAATCCACCCAAAAATCTTATTTTCCCTGGAATTGTGTCACCGGAACGGATGCGGGAACTTTACGCTATGGCGGATCTATTCTTGCTACCAAGTTACAATGAATTATTCCCTATGACTATCTTAGAGGCTGCTAGTTGCGAGGCTCCTATTATGTTAAGAGATTTGGATCTGTATAAGGTTATTCTTGATGGGAATTATCGTGCTACAAGTGATGTTTCCGAGATGAGAGAAGCAATCCTAGAATACAAGAATGACCCTGAAGCCTTAAAGGACTTGAAAGAAAAAGCTCGTGAGATTTCCAAAGAGTACTCTGAGGAGCATTTGTTGGAAATCTGGTTAAAATTTTATCGAGAACAGGCTGCTTTGGGCAAAAAGTGAGGTAATTTATGCGAATTGGTTTATTTACAGACACCTATTTCCCTCAAGTTTCCGGGGTTGCGACTAGTATACGGACCTTGAAAACTGAGCTTGAAAAGCAAGGACATGCAGTTTTTATCTTTACAACGACTGATAAAGACGTAAACCGATACGAAGATTGGCAAATTATTCGCATTCCGAGTGTCCCTTTCTTTGCGTTTAAGGATCGACGATTTGCCTACCGAGGTTTTACAAAGGCACTTGAAATTGCCAAGCAGTATCAACTCGATATTATTCATACCCAGACCGAATTTTCTCTTGGTTTGTTAGGGATTTGGATTGCTAGAGAATTGAAAATTCCAGTTATTCATACCTACCATACCCAGTATGAAGACTATGTGCATTACATTGCTAAGGGCATGCTAATTCGTCCGAGTATGGTAAAATATTTGGTGCGTGGCTTCCTTCATGATGTAGATGGCGTGATTTGCCCTAGTGAGATTGTTCGTGACCTTTTATCTAAATACAAAGTCAAGGTTGAAAAGCGGGTCATCCCAACTGGAATTGAGCTGGCTAAGTTTGAACGACCTGAGATCAAAGAGGAAAACTTGCAAGAACTTCGTTCGAAGTTAGGTATTCAGGAAGGCGAGAAAATGCTACTGAGCCTTTCTCGTATCTCCTTTGAAAAGAATATCCAAGCAGTCTTAGCTGCCTTTGCGCAGGTTTTGAAAGAAGAAGACAAGGTGAAGTTGGTTGTTGCTGGAGACGGACCTTATCTGGACAGTCTGAAAGAACAAGCAGGGAAATTAAACATACAAAAACATGTGATTTTTACAGGTATGATTGCTCCAAGTGAGACAGCCTTGTACTATAAAGCAGCTGATTTCTTTATTTCAGCCTCTACGAGTGAGACTCAGGGTTTAACCTATCTAGAAAGTCTAGCCAGTGGAACGCCTGTTATTGCTCATGGCAATCCCTATCTTGAAAATCTGATCAATGATAAAATGTTTGGGACCCTCTACTATGGAGAACGAGAGCTTGCAGGAGCTATCCTTGAAGCTTTGATCGCTACTCCTGATATGTCTGAACAAAAGTTAGCGGATAAGTTGTACGAGATTTCGGCTGAAAATTTTGGGAAACGAGTTCATGAGTTTTACCTTGATGCCATTATCTCAAATAACTTTGAACATGAGCTACATGATGGACAACCTGTCACTCAACGCTTCTTAAAAACGATTCTCTATCTACCTCAACAGGCTGTTACAAGCCCAGTAAAAGAATCCAAGCGTATTTTAAGAGCGTCTCGAAAACAATTGTCTAGCATCAGAGATTATTGGAGAGACGAATTCAAATAATAGAATAAGAGGAAGAAAAAATGAAAAAATTAATGAGAAGCGGAAAAGATCAAAAAATTGGTGGAGTATGCGCAGGAGTTGCTCATTATTTTGATATTGATCCAACAATTGTTCGTGTCATTTGGGCTGTTCTTGCATTTTGTTATGGGACAGGAGTCCTTGCTTATATCATTTTATGGTTGATTGCACCAGTTTCAACAGAATATTAAATTAAAATTATATAGAAAAAGGAGAAGTTATGGCTTTTGGAGATAACGGAAAACGTAAAAAAACTTTGTTTGAAAAGGTGACACTTGTTGTCGTGCTCATCATGTTGTTTGTAACCCTTGCTGGTATCTTTGCAACTGCGCTTGGAGCTTTTAGTAGATTCTAAGCAAGCTACGAGGATAGAAACAATAACTAATGACTGGGTTCTCCCCAGCCTTTTTAAAGTGAGAAGAAAATATGAGTATGTTTTTAGATACAGCCAAGATTAAGGTCAAGGCTGGTAATGGTGGCGATGGCATGGTTGCCTTTCGCCGTGAAAAATATGTCCCTAATGGCGGTCCTTGGGGTGGTGATGGTGGACGTGGAGGTAACGTTGTTTTCGTGGTAGACGAAGGTTTGCGTACCTTGATGGATTTCCGCTATAACCGTCATTTCAAGGCTGATTCCGGTGAAAAAGGAATGACAAAAGGAATGCACGGTCGTGGTGCAGAAGACCTTCGTGTTCGCGTACCACAGGGGACTACTGTACGTGATGCGGAAACAGGAAAAGTCATTACAGACTTGATTGAACATGGTCAAGAGTTTATCGTGGCTCATGGCGGTCGAGGTGGTCGTGGAAATATCCGTTTTGCCACTCCCAAAAATCCTGCACCTGAAATCTCTGAGAATGGAGAACCAGGTCAAGAACGTGAGTTGCAACTGGAATTGAAGATCCTAGCGGATGTTGGCTTGGTCGGTTTCCCATCTGTTGGAAAGTCAACTTTGCTTAGTGTCATCACTTCAGCTAAACCTAAAATCGGTGCTTACCACTTTACGACCATTGTCCCTAATTTGGGTATGGTTCGTACACAGTCAGGTGAATCTTTTGCAGTAGCAGACCTTCCAGGTTTGATTGAAGGGGCCAGTCAAGGGGTTGGTCTTGGAACCCAGTTTCTACGTCATATCGAACGCACTCGAGTTATCCTCCATGTCATCGATATGTCAGCTAGCGAAGGACGTGATCCTTATGAGGATTACCTTGCTATTAATAAGGAATTAGAATCCTATAACCTTCGTCTCATGGAACGTCCACAGATTATCGTAGCCAACAAGATGGATATGCCTGAAAGTCAGGAAAATCTTAAAACTTTCAAGGAAAAGTTGGCAGCAAACTACGACGAGTTTGAGGAACTTCCAGCCATCTTCCCAATTTCTGGATTGACCAAGCAAGGGTTGGCGACTCTTTTGGACGCGACAGCTGAATTGTTAGACAAGACTCCAGAATTCCCGATTTATGATGAATCCGATATGGAAGAAGAGGCTTACTATGGCTTTGACGAGGAAGAAAAGGCCTTTGAGATTAGTCGTGATGATGATGCGACATGGGTACTTTCTGGTGAAAAACTCATGAAACTCTTTAACATGACCAACTTTGACCGTGACGAATCGGTCATGAAGTTTGCCCGTCAGCTTCGTGGTATGGGTGTTGACGAAGCCCTTCGTGCACGTGGAGCCAAAGATGGTGATTTGGTTCGCATCGGTAAATTTGAGTTTGAATTTGTAGACTAGGAGATTGATATGGGAGATAAACCGATATCATTCCGAGATGCAGATGGAAATTTTGTTTCTGCAGCAGATGTGTGGAATGAAAAGAAACTAGAAGAATTATTTAATCGTCTCAATCCAAAACGTGCTCTTCGATTGGCACGTACAAAGAAAGAAGATACACAGTCAAAGAAATAAAAAATTCCCGTGATCTTTTGATCACGGGATTTGTTTTATTCACTAAAGAAAAATGGTGGTGCATATTTTTTAAGACTTTCAAAACAAGCTTGCGCTTTTGTAGCATCTTCACAGATAATCATGCAGACATCGTCTCCACAAAGGGTTGCAACGATATCTGGAAAGGCCAAGGAATCAATTACAGATCCAAATGATTGGGCTAAACCGGGTAAAGTTTTCAAAATAACCTGGTGTTGCACAGGACGCAACATAACAAGAGCATCTTCCATATAATTTTCAAGACGTTTTTCCCACTTGGAGATAGATCCTGTATTTAGCACATAGTAAGAATTATCCTCTTCGCGCACTTTTGAAAGGTTCATGGTTTTGATATCGCGTGATAAGGTAGCCTGAGTAACTTGGATATCATTTTCCGCTAACAAGGCTTGTAATTCAGCTTGAGTATGGATTTTGTTTTTTGAAACGAGGGCGCGGATAAGTTGGTGTCTGTGTTCTGATTTGTTCATAAAGTAAGTACTCCTTTTACAAGGTACAGTAGCGTGGACTGAACGAAAATGTCAGTCGGGGTGGTAGGCGGTATTGTCACGTATGATGATTTTAAAGTCAGTAGGATAAAGAACTAGATGGAGAGATTCTCCTTCTTTTAACTTGTCACTAGTTGCGTGCAGATAAACTGGGTAGCGATCCGTTTATCTACATTGATGTTCTTTAATGACAGTGAATCATTCAATTTGGGTAGCTTTTTGTCACGGCGTTTTGTGAATTTACTCTAAATGTAATTCACAGAGATTTCCAACATGTGGTGTAGTAGCGTGTATGATAAATGGTTACACATGTTGGTTAGAGGAAGTATCTTTTGTCCAAGTTCTATCTAGGGGCTTCTAAAATGCTTTTAGATGAACTGAATTTGATACAAAGTTTATGTTTGATTCGACTGTTCAAGTGGAAAACTTTGGTTATAGGAAGTTCAATGGTCAAATTCATTGACTTTTCCTTTGAATACTTCCATATTGAAAGTCTGGTAGATTATACCTTTTGACAAGGTAGGATAAGACTAGACTGTGCTAAATCAACAGTCAACTGATAGTCTGTATTATCTCGAATTGTAATCTCAAAGTCTGTGGTGTAGAGAACCAAACGGAGAGTATCTCCTTCTTTAAGTTTGTAGATAGTTGGTTGAAGCTCTAGCTGGAAGTCCATCCATTCATTTGGTTGGATTTCTTCAATCATCAAGAGATTGGTTCGATTTTGAAGATTAAGGTAGCCTTTGGTGATGACACGTTGGGCACTTGGGTTGAATGGCAGTTCACAGAGATTTTCTAACATGTGGTAACGACCATTATCAATGGTTCTAGCATTTAAAACAGCTGGATAAGGCTGCAGATATTTCTTTTGTCCAAGTTCTAACAGTTGGGCTGATAATAAGCCCTTGTTCGTACTCGATTTGACACGAAGTTTCAGCTCCACTCGCCCATTTAAGTGAATGTCTTGACTTACTGGAAGGTCAATGGTGATTTGATTGGCTTTTCCTTGGTAAAGTTCAGTGTTGAAGGTCTGGTAAGTCTTACCATAACGATCAAAATCTTTTTGATCATACTGGTTTTGAATCACTTTTTCATCATTACCAAGAGAGAAGGTATGCAGTTCATCCTGTTTGCCAAAGTTATCAAGACCTTGCCATTTTTGCGGTGCGATATTGTCCTGCCAGATGACAGTCGGAAGTTGATAGCCTGAGTCAAGTCCTAACAATTTCTTACTTAACAAGGCATTCATGGACTCGCGGAAGTCGATCGACTGCCAGTTGTTCATATAGACATGGGCACCATGATGGAAAAAGAGGTGCTTATTGATGTGGCTAGGAAGAGCATGAAACATCTGGTAAACATGAAGAGGTTTGACGTTCCAATCCTGGGAACCATGCGTAAAGACGACCTCAGCTTGAACCTTGTGAGCATTGAGCAGATAGTTGCGGTCATGCCAAAACTGATTGTAGTCACCAGTCTTGCGATCGAGTTTCTCTTTAACCTTTTCTAAGTCCGTTTGATGAGCTTCATTGCCACGAATATAGTCACCGCCTAAGAGATTGCGGGAGTAGGTCAATTCAGCAAGTGAGTCAAAATCCTCACCTGGATAACCACCTGGGCTGGTTACCAGACCATTTTCACGATAGTAGTTGTACCAAGAGGAAATACCTGCTTCTGCGATGATCACTTCCAAACCATCAACACCAGTGGTGGCGAGACCATTAGACATGGTACCTAGATAGGAAATACCTGTTGTTGCGACTTTGCCGTTTGACCAGTCAGCCTTGATTTGGCGCTTGCGCGTGTGGTCCGTGAAAGCACGACAACGACCATTGAGCCAATCAATGACATTTTTATAAGCTTCAATCTGCTGGTAGTCACCATTGGTCATGAGACCTTGAGAATCTTTGGTTCCAACACCTGATACATAGAGATTGGCAAATCCACGTGGGAGGAAGTAGTCATTGAGTGTATATGAGCTATTGATATGAGATAGCTTTTCTTCAGCTTCTGAGACGACTTCTGCTTGACCATGAGATTCGACTAAATTCAGCTTGGGCTCCTCAAGTTCAATGGTGTGGGGCGGTTTGACCTCAAGCACCCCTTCCATTTTGTAGAGAGCCTTGTCACTGGCTTTATCGTTGGTCCCTTGGTGGTAAGGGCTGGCAGTCATGACTGAAGGAATCTGTCCATCATAACGCGGGCGAATAATGCTGACCTTGACTAAGTCAGGGAGACCGTCGTTATCAGTATCCACACGACTCTCGACATACACGACTTCACGAATGACATCATGAGTAGAGAAGGTTGCCAAGCTCTTACCGTTAAAGTAGTGGTAGTGATTGTCTTCTGAAATGAGTCCATCACTAACAAGTTGATCAATGAGCGTATTTCCTTTTTTCGTTCTCGTATTGAGTAACTGATAAAGATTTTCAATGAGATCCCCATAAACAATAGGAAAACCAGTTTCTTTACGAAACTGTTCGGCATCCTCAAAGTCAACAAGATAGCTAAATCCTAAAAGTTGAAAAACTACTGTGTAGAAAATCTCCGCAGTTAACTCACGGTCTGACTGGAAAAAGGTTACTAAATCTGTTTCTTTATCCGCAGCCAAAGTCGATAAGGCATAATCCGTGTCAGAATAAGTGAAAAAACTCCAACAAATGAAGTCTTCAAACTGTCTTTTTAAGGACAGTTGGGGTGACAGCTTTAGACCAAGACCTTCTAATTCTGCAAATCGTTGAGAACTAGTGGTTGGTTGATAGCTGAATTGATTAAAACGCATGTTTCTCTCCTTTGAAAACAGACTGGATTTATTATATCAAAAAAGAGGGAAAAATGGAATAAATAAACTTAAATGAAATAAATTTCTTAAACCAGCATATCTATTTAGTAAGTTATTATAAAATGCTGAATAAATACCATAGAAGTAAGCCTTTTTCTAGAGAATTTTATATGTAAAACTGCATATAACTCCTATCTTTATTATTCTTCGTTTGGTATAAATATATCTAAATTTACATTTAAAACTATTATATAATATTAATTTTATATTTTCTTCCTTTGAAAAATGAAGAATTTAACAGTAAGAAGAGAAGAAGTTTGGAACTGATGATATTGAAAAGAAAGTGCAGAGTTGCTTCAATATCCAGCTTAAAATGGTATAATAGTAGTAAAACGAAAGCAAGGAGGAGAAGAAATGATTGCACAGCTCGACACCAAGACTGTTTATAGTTTTATGGAAAGTGTGGTTTCGATTGAAAAATACGTACAAATGGCTAAAGAATACGGCTATTCTCACCTTGCTATTATGGATGTGGATAATCTCTATGGAGCTTATCATTTTCTAGAAGCAACTCGTAAGCATGGCATTCGACCTTTAATTGGTCTAGAAATGACCTTGGTCAAAGATGAGGAAAATATTTCTCTTCGTTTTCTAGCCCTATCCACTAAAGGTTATCAAGAGTTGATGAAGTTATCCACTTTAAAAATGACTGGACGGAAAAAATGGTCTGACTTCACCTCCCACCTCGAAGATGTGGCTATTGTTGTTCCCTATTTTAATGGGGTCGAACAGCTGGATTTGGGGCATGATTATTTTATCGGTGTCAGTCCAGATACTCCTCAAGAAGTCTTTACTAGACCCATTCTTCCACTCTATCAAGTCAACTCTTTTGAAAAAGAAGACCTACAGGTTTTACAAATCTTGTCAGCAGTCAAGGACAATGTCAGCCTGAGAGAAGTAGATGTACATTCACAACAGGGGATTTTTTTACCTGCCTCAGATTTGGAAGCACAGTTTAAAAATCGCTTCCCTCAGGCCCTTGCCAATCTCCAAGGTCTGATAGAGAATGTAAGCTATCAAATCGACCCAAGTTTAAAACTTCCTCGCTTTAATCCTGAAAGACCAGCGGTCGAAGAACTTAGAGAGAGAGCTGAGCAAGGCTTGAGTGACAAGGGGCTAACCTCAGCTATTTATCATGAGCGACTGAATGAGGAATTGGCTGTGATTCATGATATGGGCTTTGACGACTATTTCCTTGTAGTTTGGGATTTGCTCCGTTTTGGACGTTCCCAAGGCTACTATATGGGAATGGGGCGTGGTTCTGCGGTTGGTAGTCTAGTAGCTTACTCACTGGATATTACAGGGATTGATCCGGTTGAAAAGAACTTGATTTTCGAGCGCTTTTTAAATCGTGAGCGCTACACCATGCCCGATATTGATATTGACATTCCTGATCTATATAGACCAGAATTCATTCGCTATGTTCGTGATCGCTATGGTAGTCAACACGTGGCGCAGATTGTCACTTATTCGACCTTTGGAGCAAAACAGGCAATTCGTGATGTTTTCAAACGTTATGGTGTCCCTGAGTACGAATTAACAAATATTACGAAAAAAATCAGTTTCCGAGATACGCTAACGACGGCCTATGAAAAGAATTTGCAATTTAGACAGGTCATCAATAGTAAGATCGAATATCAAAAAGCTTTTGAGATTGCTCGAAAGATTGAAGGGTATCCTCGTCAGACCTCTATCCATGCCGCTGGGGTCGTTATGAGTGACCAAGACCTGACAGACTATATCCCGCTCAAATACGGTGAGGATATGCTGATCACCCAGTATGATGCTCATGGTGTTGAAGCTAATGGCCTTTTAAAAATGGATTTCCTCGGTTTACGTAACCTGACTTTTGTCCAAAAAATGCAGGAATTATTGGCTGAGTCAGGAGGTATTCATCTGAGAATAGAGGATATTGATCTGGAAGACAAAGAAACTCTGGCTCTCTTTGCTGCTGGAAATACCAAGGGGATTTTCCAATTTGAACAACCTGGCGCCATTCGGCTCTTGAAACGAGTTCAGCCACAAGTCTTTGAAGAGGTAGTAGCCACAACCTCACTCAACAGACCAGGGGCAAGCGATTATATTGATAACTTTGTCGCTCGGAAGCACGGCAAAGAAAAGGTAACGGTGTTAGACCCTGCCTTGGAGGACATTCTGTCATCAACCTATGGCATTATGCTCTATCAAGAGCAAGTCATGCAGGTAGCTCAGCGTTTTGGAGGTTTCAGTCTTGGTAAAGCTGACATTCTCAGACGAGCCATGGGTAAGAAAAATGCTAAAGAGATGCATTTGATGAAGGAAGATTTTATCACAGGAGCTATGAAATTGGGGCATACAGAAGAAAAGGCCAACCAAGTTTTTGCAGTGATGGAAAAGTTTGCTGGCTATGGATTTAACAGATCCCACGCTTATGCATACTCAGCGCTGGCTTTCCAGCTTGCTTATTTCAAGACACACTATCCTGCTATTTTCTTTCAAGTTATGTTGAACTATTCTAGCAGTGATTACATTGTAGATGCATTACAGATGGGCTTTGAAGTAGCTCCCTTAGCAATCAACAGCATTCCCTATCATGATAAGATTTCTCAGAAGAAAATCTATCTTGGTCTAAAAGCCATTAAGGGAATGCCGAGAGATTTGTCTTACTGGATTATTGAAAATCGTCCTTTCTCAAGCATTGAAGATTTTATCACACGTCTTCCCAAGAATTACAAGAAATTGTCGCTTCTGACTTCTTTGGTTGAACTAGGGCTTTTTGATGAATTTGATAAGAACCGTCAGAAAATCTTAGTCAACCTCCCAAACTTATTTGTCTTTGTTGAGGAGTTGGGAGGTCTCTTTGCGGATACAAATTATAGTTGGACTGAAGCTGATGATTTTACGGAAGCAGAGAAATTTTACAAAGAGCAGGAACTGATTGGGGTAGGTATCAGTCCCCATCCTCTCCAAACTCTTGCCAAACAAGCCCTATATCCGACCACGCAAATCACTAATCTAACCGAGGGATCTCAGACAACTCTTCTAGTTGAAGTACAAAAAATAAAAGTGATTCGAACCAAGAAAGGCGAGAGTATGGCCTTTCTACAGGTTCACGACAGTAAGTCTAAACTGGATGTGACTGTATTTTCAGATCAGTATCGAAAATTCGCTTCCATCTTATCCGAGGGAAAATTCTACTATATCAATGGTAAAGTTCAATCCCGAGATGGTCGTCTGCAAATGATTGCACAAGATTTGAAAGAAGCAGTGGCGGAACGATTCTGGATTCAAGTTAAAAATCATGAATACGATAAAGAGATTTCAAATATTCTAGAACAATACAAAGGCCCAATCCCTGTCATTATCAGGTATGAAGAGGAACAAAAAACGGTTGTTTCTACTCAACATTTTGTAAAAAAAGATTCTGCTCTAGAGGAAAAATTAGAGGGAATTGCAATGAAAACGATTTATCGCTAAAAATACGGAAAATAGAAGAATTTTCCAATTAAATGTGATATAATCAGTAAGAATGTTAAAAGAAAAAGGAGCATAACCAAATGAAACGTATTGCTGTTTTGACCAGTGGTGGAGACGCCCCTGGTATGAATGCTGCCATCCGTGCGGTAGTTCGCCAAGCAATCTCAGAAGGAATGGAAGTTTTTGGTATCTATGATGGATATGCAGGTATGGTTGCCGGTGAAATTTATCCACTTGATGCTGCTTCAGTAGGAGACATCATTTCACGTGGTGGTACTTTCCTTCACTCTGCTCGTTACCCTGAGTTTGCACAACTTGAAGGCCAACTTAAAGGGATTGAGCAATTGAAAAAACACGGTATCGAAGGAGTCGTAGTTATCGGTGGTGACGGTTCTTATCACGGAGCTATGCGCTTGACTGAGCATGGATTCCCTGCTATCGGACTTCCAGGAACTATTGATAACGATATCGTAGGTACTGATTTCACAATTGGATTTGATACTGCAGTTACGACTGCAATGGATGCGATTGATAAGATTCGTGATACATCATCAAGTCACCGTCGTACTTTCGTTGTTGAAGTAATGGGACGTAACGCTGGTGATATCGCTCTTTGGGCTGGTATCGCAACTGGTGCTGATGAAATTATCATCCCTGAGGAAGGCTTCAAGATGGAAGATATCGTAGCTAGTATCAAAGCTGGTTATGAGCACGGTAAAAAACACAACATTATCGTTTTGGCAGAAGGTGTTATGTCAGCAGCTGAATTTGGTCAAAAACTAAAAGAAGCAGGAGACACTAGTGACCTTCGTGTAACAGAACTTGGTCACATCCAACGTGGTGGATCACCAACTGCGCGTGACCGTGTATTGGCATCACGTATGGGGGCACACGCTGTTAAACTCCTTAAACAAGGAATCGGTGGTGTCGCTGTTGGTATCCGTAACGAAAAAATGGTTGAGAATCCAATCCTTGGTACAGCAGAAGAAGGAGCTTTGTTTAGCTTAACTGCAGAAGGTAAGATTATTGTTAACAACCCTCATAAAGCTGATCTTGAACTTTCTGCTTTGAACAAGAGCTTGTCCTAATCAACTTTCATTAATTTGGTAACATGACCATAAAAGGTCGAATTATATAAAGGAGTCACAAAAATCATGAACAAACGTGTAAAAATCGTTGCAACTTTAGGTCCTGCGGTTGAAATCCGTGGTGGTAAAAAATTCGGTGAAGACGGATACTGGGGTGAAAAACTTGACGTTGAAGCTTCAGCTCAAAATATTGCTAAATTGATTGAAGCAGGAGCAAACACTTTCCGTTTCAACTTCTCACACGGTGACCACCAAGAACAAGGTGAGCGTATGGCAACTGTTAAACTTGCCGAAAAACTTGCAGGTAAAAAAGTTGGTTTCCTTCTTGATACTAAAGGACCTGAAATCCGTACAGAATTGTTTGAAGGTGACGCAAAAGAGTACTCTTACAAAACTGGTGAAAAAATCCGTGTTGCAACTAAACAAGGAATCAAATCAACTCGTGAAGTGATTGCTTTGAACGTTGCTGGTGCTCTTGATATCTACGATGATGTTGAAGTTGGTCGTCAAGTATTGGTTGACGATGGTAAATTGGGTCTTCGCGTTGTTGCAAAAGACGATGCAACTCGTGAGTTTGAAGTTGAAGTTGAAAACGACGGAATTATCGCTAAACAAAAAGGTGTAAACATCCCTAACACTAAAATTCCTTTCCCAGCTCTTGCTGAACGTGATAACGATGATATCCGTTTCGGTTTGGAACAAGGTATCAACTTCATCGCGATTTCATTTGTACGTACTGCGAAAGACGTTAACGAAGTTCGTGCAATCTGTGAAGAAACTGGTAATGGTCACGTTCAATTGTTTGCGAAAATCGAAAACCAACAAGGTATTGACAACTTGGATGAAATCATTGAAGCTGCTGACGGTATCATGATCGCCCGTGGTGACATGGGTATTGAAGTACCATTCGAAATGGTTCCAGTTTACCAAAAAATGATTATTACAAAAGTAAATGCAGCTGGTAAAGTCGCTATCACAGCAACAAACATGCTTGAAACTATGACTGAAAAACCACGTGCAACGCGTTCAGAAGTATCAGATGTGTTTAACGCTGTTATCGACGGAACCGACGCTACAATGCTTTCAGGTGAGTCTGCAAATGGTAAATATCCACTTGAGTCTGTTCGTACAATGGCAACAATTGACAAGAATGCTCAAACTCTTTTAAAAGAATACGGTCGCTTGTCATCTGTTAACTTGTCACGTAATTCTAAGACTGAGGTTATGGCTTCAGCTGTTAAGGATGCGACAAATTCTATGAATATCAAGTTGGTGGTTACTCTTACTAAGACAGGTCACACTGCTCGTTTGATTTCTAAATACCGTCCAGATGCTGATATCTTGGCAATCACTTTCGATGAATTGACTGAGCGTGGTTTGATGCTTAACTGGGGAGTTATTCCAGTAACCACTGATCGCCCATCAAACACTGATGATATGTTTGATCTCGCTGAAAGAATTGCAGTTGAGCAAGGTTTGGTAGAATCTGGTGATGATATTGTTATCGTTGCAGGTGTACCACTTGGCGAAGCTGTTCGTACAAACACAATGCGCATCCGCACTGTACGTTAATCTAACATTAAGACTTATCATTTCAAGCTGAAAAGCTTGAGTGATAGGTCTTTTTTTATCAAAATGAGATGGTATTTAGTAAATAGGAATGGGAAAAAACTGAAAATTATGATATAATAGAACGAAAAGACCTTTTTAGTAAATTTTGAAAGAGTAAAACATGAGAAAAATTGTCATCAATGGTGGACGTCCATTGCAAGGTGAGATCACCATTAGTGGTGCTAAAAATAGTGTTGTAGCGCTTATTCCAGCTATTATCTTATCAGATGATATTGTCACTTTAGATTGTGTTCCAGATATTTCAGACGTTGCTAGTCTTGTCGAAATTATGGAGATTATGGGGGCGACTGTTAAGCGTTATGATGATGTCTTGGAGATTGATCCAAGAGGTGTTCAAAACATTCCTATGCCTTATGGCAAGATTAATAGCTTGCGTGCTTCTTATTATTTCTACGGAAGTCTTTTAGGTCGCTTTGGTGAAGCTACAGTTGGACTTCCTGGTGGATGTGATCTGGGACCTCGTCCGATTGACCTTCACTTAAAAGCCTTTGAAGCCATGGGTGCTAAGGTCAGCTATGAGGGAGATAATATGAATTTATCTGCCCAAGGTAAGGGGCTTCATGGCGCAAGTATTTACATGGATACCGTCAGCGTTGGAGCAACGATTAACACGATGATTGCTGCGGTTAAAGCTAAGGGGCGTACTGTCATTGAAAATGCGGCTCGTGAACCGGAAATTATCGATGTTGCTACCCTTTTGAACAACATGGGGGCCCATATTCGTGGTGCAGGAACTGATATTATCATTATTGATGGTGTCGAGAAACTTCATGGAACGCGTCATCAGGTTATTCCAGACCGTATCGAAGCTGGAACCTATATTTCACTTGCTGCGGCGGTAGGAAAAGGAATTCGCATTAACAACGTTCTCTATGAACATTTAGAAGGCTTTATCGCCAAACTAGAGGAAATGGGCGTTCGTATGACGGTCTCAGAAGACAGTATCTTCGTTGAAGAACAGTCTGATTTGAAGGCCATCAATATCAAAACAGCTCCCTATCCAGGGTTCGCAACCGATTTGCAACAGCCTATCACGCCACTTTTACTAACTGCCCAAGGTCGTGGAACTATTATTGATACGATTTATGAGAAACGTGTTAATCATGTCTTTGAGTTAGCAAAAATGGATGCGGATATTACGACTACAAACGATCACATTATTTACAACGGTGGTCGTAACTTACACGGGGCAAGTGTAAAAGCTACAGACTTGCGAGCTGGTGCTGCACTTGTCATCGCCGGCTTGATGGCTCAAGGCCAGACTGAAATTACGAATATTGAGTTTATCCTTCGTGGCTACTCAGATATTATTGAAAAATTGCGTAGTCTTGGAGCGGATATTACACTCGTTGAAGACTAAGCCGTTGAGGTGATTATGAATATTTGGACCAAATTAGCAATGTTTTCTTTTTTTGAAACGGAGCGCTTGTATTTGCGTCCTTTCTTTTTTAGTGACAGTCAAGCGTTTTTCGAGATTGCTTCAAACCCTGAGAATTTACAGTTTATTTTTCCCAGTCAAGCAAGTTTGGAAGAAAGTCAGTACGCCCTTGCTAACTATTTTATGAAGAATCCTCTGGGTGTTTGGGCAATTTGTCTCCAAGGAAATCAGGAAATGATTGGCTCCATTAAATTTGAAAAAATCGATGAAATCAAAAAAGAAGCAGAAATTGGTTACTTCCTAAAAAAAGATTCTTGGTCACAAGGTTTTATGACTGAAGTGGTTACCAAGCTATGTCAGCTTTCATTTGAAGAATTTGGTTTAAAACAATTATCCATCATCACTCATTTGGAGAATCAAGCTAGTCAAAAAGTAGCCTTAAAATCGGGCTTTAGCCTCGTCCGACAGTTTAAGGGGAGCGATCGCTATACACGAAAAATGAGGGACTATCTTGAATTTCGATACATAAAAGGAGAATTCAATGAGTAAACACCAGGAAATTTTGTCCTATCTGGAAGAGTTGCCAATTGGGAAGAGAGTTAGTGTTCGCAGTATTTCCAATCACCTAGGTGTTAGTGACGGAACAGCCTACCGAGCTATCAAAGAAGCTGAAAATCGTGGCATTGTTGAAACTCGGCCACGTAGTGGAACCATACGGGTCAAGTCCCAAAAAGTGGCTATTGAGAGGCTAACCTATGCTGAAATTGCTGAAGTCACCTCATCTGAAGTTTTAGCTGGTCAGGAAGGGTTGGAGAGAGAGTTTAGCAAATTCTCCATTGGGGCTATGACAGAGCAAAATATCCTGTCTTATCTCCATGATGGCGGTCTTTTGATTGTAGGTGACCGTACTCGTATTCAACTTTTAGCCTTGGAAAATGAAAATGCAGTCCTTGTAACAGGTGGTTTTCATGTCCAAGATGATGTTCTTGAGTTGGCTAATAAAAAAGGGATTCCAGTTCTGAGGAGTAAACATGACACTTTTACAGTAGCGACCATGATTAACAAAGCCCTCTCAAATGTTCAAATCAAAACCGATATTCTGACAGTCGAAAAGCTCTATCGTCCCAGTCATGAGTATGGTTTTTTGAGAGAAACGGATACAGTCAAAGACTATCTAGACTTGGTCCGTAAGAACAGAAGTAGCCGTTTCCCAGTTATTAACCAACACCAAGTGGTTGTTGGGGTTGTTACCATGCGTGATGCGGGAGATAAGTCACCCAGCACAACGATTGACAAGGTGATGACGCGGAGCATCTTCGTAACAGGCTTAGCGACTAATATTGCCAATGTCAGTCAACGAATGATTGCAGAAGATTTTGAGATGGTTCCCGTTGTCAGAAGTAACCAAACCTTGCTCGGTGTCGTAACACGACGAGATGTCATGGAAAAGATGAGCCGTTCCCAAGTTTCTGCTTTGCCGACCTTCTCAGAGCAAATCGGGCAAAAACTCTCTTATCATCATGATGAAGTCGTTATTACTGTTGAGCCCTTCATGTTGGAGAAAAATGGTGTCCTTGCTAATGGAGTCTTGGCTGAAATCCTCAACCATATGACCCAAGACCTCGTTGTCAATAGCGGACGTAATCTCATCATTGAGCAGATGTTGATTTATTTCTTGCAGGCTGTGCAGATAGATGATACTTTGCGGATTCAGGCTCGTATTATTCACCACACGAGACGCTCAGCTATTATTGATTATGATATTTATCATGGTCATCAGATTGTTTCAAAAGCAAATGTTACGGTTAAAATTAATTAGAATCTAGGAGAAAAAATGATAACTTTAAAATCAGCACGTGAAATCGAAGCCATGGACAAGGCTGGTGATTTCCTAGCAAGTATCCATATCGGCTTACGTGATTTGATTAAGCCAGGCGTGGATATGTGGGAAGTTGAAGAGTACGTTCGACGACGTTGTAAAGAGGAGAATTTCCTTCCTTTACAGATTGGTGTGGATGGTGCAGTCATGGATTACCCCTATGCCACTTGTTGCTCTCTCAACGACGAAGTAGCTCACGCTTTTCCACGTCATTACATCTTGAAAGAGGGCGATTTGCTCAAGGTTGACATGGTATTGGGTGGTCCGATTGCCAAATCCGACCTCAATGTATCTAAACTCAACTTCAACAATGTTGAGCAAATGAAAAAATACACCCAAAGTTATACTGGTGGTTTAGCTGACTCATGTTGGGCTTATGCGGTTGGTACACCGTCTGAAGAAGTGAAAAACCTGATGGACGTGACCAAGGAAGCTATGTATAAAGGGATTGAGCAAGCAGTTGTTGGCAATCGTATCGGTGATATCGGTGCAGCCATTCAAGAATACGCTGAAAGTCGCGGTTACGGTGTCGTTCGTGATTTGGTTGGTCATGGTGTTGGTCCAACTATGCACGAGGAGCCAATGGTTCCTAACTACGGTATTGCAGGGCGTGGACTCCGTCTCCGTGAAGGAATGGTACTAACTATTGAACCCATGATCAATACTGGTGACTGGGAAATTGATACAGATATGAAGACTGGCTGGGCTCATAAGACTATAGATGGCGGCCTGTCTTGCCAATATGAACACCAGTTCGTGATTACCAAAGACGGTCCAGTTATCTTGACTAGTCAAGGTGAAGAAGGAACGTATTAAAAAAAGGAGCTTAGCTCCTTTTTTTGTGTCAAATTTTATCAAAATAAATAAGCGTAGCAGACTTCTTACAAATTTATTCTTTTGTAGTAAAATAGGATTAGAATTTTGAGAAAGTAGGTAATTCGTTGGAGTCGATTATATTTCTAGTATCCGTTTTTTTAGCTGGTATCCTGTCCTTCTTTTCACCCTGCATCTTTCCTTTGCTACCTGTCTATGCTGGTATTTTACTGGATGATCAGGGAAATTCGAAAAGCTTTCGCTTTTTTGGAAGAGACGTTGCATGGTCTGGTTTAATTCGAACCTTGTGCTTTATTGCAGGAATCTCCCTTATTTTCTTTATTTTAGGATTTGGAGCTGGATTCCTAGGGCACATGCTCTATGCAGACTGGTTTCGTTATGCTATGGGAATAGTCATTATTCTTTTAGGGCTTCACCAGATGGAAATCTTGCATTTCAATAAACTGGAGATTCAAAAGACAGTCACCTTCAAACAATCCAAGTCTAATCACTATCTGTCAGCCTTTTTACTTGGGATAACCTTTAGTTTTGGTTGGACCCCTTGTATCGGACCGGTTTTAAGTTCGGTCTTGGCTCTTGCAGCTTCAGGAGGCAATGGTGCTTGGCAAGGAGCCGTGTTAACATTAGTATATACATTGGGAATGGCCCTTCCTTTCATTGTTTTGGCCTTGGCTTCGGGCTGGATCATGCCCTATTTTAGTAAATTAAAACCCCATATGATCCTACTAAAAAAAATCGGGGGAGCTTTGATTATTTTGATGGGATTATTATTAATGCTAGGGCAGTTAAATGCCTTGTCAGGAATTCTTGGATAAAAGGAGAAAAATATGAAAAAAGTTATTTTTGCTGGATTGAGCCTCATGTCTCTATTTTTGTTGATTGCTTGTGGTGAAAAAGAAACCAAACAGACAAGCAGTCCAAAACAACCTGCTGTACAACAAATCGCAGTCGGTAAGGATGCTCCAGACTTCACCTTGCAGTCTATGGATGGCAAAGAAGTGAAGTTATCAGACTATAAAGGGAAAAAGGTTTATTTGAAATTCTGGGCTTCTTGGTGTGGACCATGTAAAAAAAGCATGCCTGAGTTGATGGAACTAGCTGCCAAACAAGATCGAGACTTTGAAATCTTGAGTGTCATTGCACCTGGTCTCCAAGGTGAAAAAACAGTTCAAGACTTTCCAAAATGGTACCAAGAACAAGGCTACAAGGATATTCCAGTTCTATATGATACGCAAGCAACTACCTTCCAAGCCTACCAAATTCGTAGTATTCCAACGGAATACTTGATTGACAGTCAGGGTAAAATCGGAAAAATTCAATTTGGTGCTATTAGCAATGCTGATGCAGAAGCGACTTTTAAAGAAATGAAATAAAGAAAAAATCGCGATTGTTCGCGATTTTTTTTATAGTTTTTCATTGATAAAGCGGATAAATTGATTCCACCAAACCTTCAAAAAGAAGGCTTTTTCTACTTTCTTTTCAGAAACCATTTCAAAAGATGGTTTGTCGGAAGTGAGATAGCCCTGACCGACCAAATCCTGATCATCATAGGTTAGAGTACCAACAACCTTGCCTTCTTCCAATGGAGCCATTTCTGATGTTGATTTCGGTGTGAATTGGAGAGTAGGTGTAGTACCGCTTCCGATGCGTTGGACGATGGAAATGTCTGACTTAGCGACAGCTGTCACATTATCTTCTTTACCATCAAGAACTGTTACTTTACTATCGTTGTATGTTTCACCTTTCTGAACGACAGTTTTTAAGGCAAAATTTGCAGAAATATAATCTAAAAGTGCAGAAGTAGCAGTAAAACGTGCATAAAGGTTGGTATCTTGTTGATCTGCATTCAAAACAACCGTAATAATACGCATCCCTTTCTCAACAGTTGTTCCAACGAATGAAGCGCCAGCTTTATCAGTAGTACCTGTCTTTAGTCCATCAATACCACCACGATAGGCTGGCATTCCCTCCAACATATAGTTGGTTGAGTGGATTTCAAGTCCTGCAAAGGTAGAAGTTGGCTTTTTGGTGATTTCCAAAACTTGAGGATAATCTCGGATGAGGTTACGAGCGACGATCGCAACATCGTAGGCACTCAACTTGTTTTCATCGTCTTTTTTAGAACCAGGATAGATATTATCACCAAGGGTCTCATTATTTAAACCAGTTGTGTTTACAATAGTTGCATCTTGAATTCCCCATTCAAGAAGTTTAGCCCTCATTTTGTCTACAAAGTCTTTCTCAGAACCAGCAATCTTTTCTGCTAGCGCAATCGCAGCACTGTTTGCACTGGATACCATTGTAGCCTCTAATAGTTGTTCAACAGTATAATTTCGAGCTTCCATAGGGACGTTACTGGCCTCAGAATTAGTTGTAAGTTTGTAAGGATAGTCCGAAATATCAACAGGTGTAGATAGGCTGATAGTTCCTTGTTCCAGAGCTTCATAGACCAAATAAACTGTAACCAGTTTGGTAATAGAAGCAATTTCTACAGGCTGATTTGCATCTTTTTCATAGAGGATTTTTCCAGTTGTAGCCTCGACAGCAATGGCATGTTTAGCAGCAACATCAAACTCCTGAGCAGAAACAGTAGAAGCTGTTCCAAAAACAAAAAGTGTCATAAAAGATAAAATTATTTTTTTCATATTAGCTTTATTTTATCATAAAGAAAAAAAATATTCTCGCTTTTTTACTAAAGCCATCTTATCTTTTTAAGAAATGTGGTAAAATAGAGAGAAGGAGGATACCTATGTTCCGTAGAAACAAATTATTTTTTTGGACAGCTGAAATTTTATTATTAACACTGATTTTCTATCTTTGGAGAGAAATGGGAGCTATCATTACTCCCTTCGTGACGGTTGTGAATACCATCATGATTCCATTTTTGCTTGGTGGATTTTTTTACTACATTACAAATCCCATCGTTACTTTCTTAGAAAAGAGATGTAAAATCAATCGTCTAATTGGTGTCTTGGTCACTCTTTGTGCCTTAATTGGTGCTATCGTTGTAGGGGTCGTTTATCTCTTGCCGATTTTGATTAATCAGTTGACCAGCTTGATTATTTCTAGTCAAAACATCTATAGTAGACTACAAGATTTGATCATCGATTTGTCCATGAATCCAGTCTTCCAAAATATTGATATTCAACAAACAATTCAACAACTGAATCTCTCCTATGTGGATATCCTCCAGAATATCCTTAATAGCGTCAGCAACAGTTTAGGAAGCGTTCTTTCAGCCTTGTTTAGTACGGTTCTGATTCTCATTATGACCCCTGTATTCTTGATTTATTTCTTGTTGGATGGTCATAAGTTGCTACCAATGTTGGAACGTACCGTCTTAAAACATGACAAATTGAATCTTTCTAGCCTTTTAACCAATCTCAATACAACTATAGCGCGCTATATCAGTGGAATTGCGATTGATGCGATTATTATTGGATGTTTAGCCTATATTGGCTATAGCGTTATCGGATTAAAGTACGCCCTAGTTTTTGCTATTTTCTCTGGAATCGCAAATTTGATTCCTTATGTTGGTCCAAGTATTGGCTTGATTCCAATGGTGATTGCCAATGTGTTCACGGATCCTCATCGTATGTTGATTGCGGTTGCTTATATGCTCATTATTCAGCAGATTGATGGAAATGTTCTCTATCCACGCATCGTTGGAGGAGTTATGAAAGTGCATCCGATTACGATCTTGGTGCTCCTTTTACTGTCAAGTAATATCTACGGTGTCATAGGGATGGTCGTAGCAGTACCTACTTACTCCATTTTTAAAGAAATTACTAAGTTCCTAGCGAAATTATATGAAAACCATAAAGAAGCTAAGGAACTGGAAAAAACAGAATCAAATTAAAATCAGGGAAACCTGATTTTTTTGATGAAAAGACTATCGCCCAAACAAAATAAGTTTGAATTCATATTGCCATAAAGAAGCAGAAGAACAGGATTTGATAAGATTTAGATTAATTGACAAAATATGTGTAAAACACTTGCAATTTAGCAGAAATTTGATAAAATAGTAAGGAAAGTTAGACTGTATTGCCTACTGTCTATCTATAAAATATATTTTATTGGAGGCTTTTACTCAAATGGCAAAAGAAAAATACGATCGTAGTAAACCACACGTTAACATTGGTACTATCGGACACGTTGACCACGGTAAAACTACCCTAACTGCAGCTATCACAACTGTTTTGGCACGTCGCTTGCCTTCATCAGTTAACCAACCTAAAGACTATGCGTCTATCGATGCTGCTCCAGAAGAACGCGAACGCGGTATCACTATCAACACTGCGCACGTTGAGTACGAAACTGAAAAACGTCACTACGCTCACATCGACGCTCCAGGACACGCGGACTACGTTAAAAACATGATCACTGGTGCTGCCCAAATGGATGGAGCTATCCTTGTAGTAGCTTCAACTGACGGACCAATGCCACAAACTCGTGAGCACATCCTTCTTTCACGTCAGGTTGGTGTTAAACACCTTATCGTCTTCATGAACAAGATCGACTTGGTTGACGACGAAGAATTGCTTGAATTGGTTGAAATGGAAATCCGTGACCTTCTTTCAGAATACGACTTCCCAGGTGACGATCTTCCAGTTATCCAAGGTTCAGCTCTTAAAGCTCTTGAAGGTGACTCTAAATACGAAGACATCATCATGGAATTGATGAACACTGTTGATGAGTACATTCCAGAACCAGAACGTGACACTGACAAACCATTGCTTCTTCCAGTCGAAGATGTATTCTCAATCACTGGACGTGGTACAGTTGCTTCAGGACGTATCGACCGTGGTACTGTTCGTGTCAACGACGAAATCGAAATCGTTGGTATCAAAGAAGAAACTTCAAAAGCAGTTGTTACTGGTGTTGAAATGTTCCGTAAACAACTTGACGAAGGTCTTGCCGGAGATAACGTAGGTGTCCTTCTTCGTGGTGTTCAACGTGATGAAATCGAACGTGGACAAGTTATCGCTAAACCAGGTTCAATCAACCCACACACTAAATTTAAAGGTGAAGTCTACATCCTTACTAAAGAAGAAGGTGGACGTCACACTCCATTCTTCAACAACTACCGTCCACAATTCTACTTCCGTACTACTGACGTTACAGGTTCAATCGAACTTCCAGCAGGTACTGAAATGGTAATGCCTGGTGATAACGTGACTATCGACGTTGAGTTGATCCACCCAATCGCCGTAGAACAAGGTACTACATTCTCTATCCGTGAGGGTGGACGTACTGTTGGTTCAGGTATGGTTACAGAAATCGAAGCTTAATTCGATTAAGTTCCCAGAAGAACAATTATTTAAGTCAGACACTAAAAGAATCTTGCCTTGCAAGGTTCTTTTTTCTTCTTACTCTATTTGAAGTGCTTCTACTCTAGCAGTATAATCGTTTTTTTGGTATAATAAAAGTTATGGAAATCGAAAAAACCAATCGTATGAACGCCCTTTTTGAATTTTATGCGGCGCTTTTGACAGACAAGCAGATGAACTATATTGAACTCTATTATGCTGATGATTATAGTCTTGCTGAGATTGCTGAAGAGTTCGGTGTCAGTCGTCAGGCTGTCTATGATAATATCAAGCGGACGGAAAAGATTCTAGAAGATTATGAGATGAAACTGCACATGTATTCGGACTACATTGTCCGCAGTCAGATTTTTGACCAGATCTTGGAGCGTTATCCCAAGGATGACTTTCTGCAGGAGCAGATAGAAATTTTAACAAGTATTGATAATAGAGAATAAGAGGAAGAAAAATGGCATTTGAAAGTTTAACAGAACGTTTACAGAACGTCTTTAAAAATTTACGTAAAAAAGGAAAAATATCTGAGGCGGATGTCCAAGAAGCAACCAAAGAGATTCGTTTGGCCTTGCTTGAAGCCGACGTTGCCTTGCCTGTTGTAAAGGACTTTATCAAGAAGGTTCGTGAACGTGCAGTCGGACACGAGGTCATTGATACCCTCAATCCTGCCCAACAGATTATCAAAATCGTGGATGAGGAACTGACAGCCGTTTTAGGTTCCGACACGGCTGAGATTATCAAGTCACCAAAAATTCCAACCATTATCATGATGGTCGGGTTGCAGGGGGCTGGTAAAACAACATTTGCTGGTAAGCTGGCTAATAAACTCAAGAAGGAAGAAAATGCACGTCCTTTGATGATTGCTGCGGATATTTACCGCCCAGCCGCCATCGACCAGTTGAAAACACTTGGACAGCAGATTGATGTTCCAGTCTTTGCTCTTGGAACAGAAGTACCAGCTGTTGAGATTGTCCGTCAAGGTTTGGAGCAAGCGCAAGCCAATCACAACGACTATGTCTTGATCGATACGGCAGGGCGTTTACAAATCGATGAACTTCTCATGAATGAGCTTCGTGATGTTAAAGCACTGGCTCAACCAAACGAAATCCTCCTTGTCATTGATGCCATGATCGGTCAGGAAGCGGCCAATGTCGCCCGTGAGTTTAATGCTCAGTTGGAAGTGACTGGGGTTATCCTTACCAAGATTGATGGGGATACTCGTGGTGGTGCAGCCTTGTCTGTTCGCCACATCACTGGTAAACCTATCAAGTTCACTGGTACGGGTGAAAAGATTACAGATATCGAAACCTTCCACCCAGATCGTATGTCAAGCCGTATCCTTGGTATGGGAGATATGCTGACCCTGATTGAGAAAGCTTCTCAAGAATACGATGAGCAAAAAGCCCTTGAAATGGCTGAGAAGATGCGTGAAAACACATTTGATTTCAATGATTTCATTGATCAATTGGATCAGGTGCAAAATATGGGGCCAATGGAAGACTTACTCAAGATGATTCCAGGTATGGCTAACAATCCAGCCCTTCAAAATATGAAGGTGGATGAGCGCCAGATTGCGCGCAAACGTGCCATTGTGTCTTCCATGACACCTGAGGAGCGTGAAAATCCTGATTTGTTAAATCCAAGTCGTCGCCGCCGTATTGCTGCTGGTTCTGGAAATACCTTTGTCGAAGTCAATAAATTTATCAAGGACTTTAATCAGGCTAAACAGCTCATGCAAGGTGTCATGTCTGGGGATATGAACAAGATGATGAAGCAGATGGGCATCAATCCCAATAACCTTCCAAAAAATATGCCAAATATGGGAGGGATGGATATGTCTGCCCTTGAAGGCATGATGGGACAAGGTGGCATGCCGGATATGTCAGGTCTCGGAGGAGCAGGCATGCCAGATATGAGCCAGATGTTCGGTGGTGGACTTAAAGGTAAAATCGGTGAATTTGCCATGAAACAGTCTATGAAACGCATGGCCAACAAAATGAAAAAAGCGAAGAAAAAACGCAAATAAAAAAGGAAAGCAGAAGTGCTTACCTTAAAAAGAACTCTGAATCCGATTCAGAGTTCTTTTGTGTTTGATTGGTTTATTCCCACTCAACAGTTGCAGGTGGTTTACTTGTAATGTCGTAGACGATACGGTTAACGTGATCCACTTCATTTACGATACGTACAGAGATTTTTTGAAGGACTTCCCAAGGAATCTTGGCAAAGTCAGCTGTCATACCATCGATAGAAGTAATGGCACGAATGGCGATGGTGTAGTCATAAGTACGACCGTCACCCATAACACCGACTGAACGAACGCCTGTGTTGACAGTAAAGTATTGCCAGATATCGCGGTCAAGACCAGCTTTAGCGATTTCTTCGCGAAGGATAGCATCAGACTCACGAACAGTTTCTAGTTTTTCTTCAGTGATTTCACCCATGACACGGATAGCAAGTCCTGGTCCTGGGAATGGTTGGCGCCATACGATGTGGTCTGGCATACCAAGCTCTGTACCGAGGGCACGGACTTCGTCTTTATAAAGAGTGTTCAATGGTTCAATCAGTTCAAACTGCATGTCTTCTGGAAGACCACCCACGTTGTGGTGTGATTTGATGGTTTGAGCAGTATCTGTACCAGACTCAATCACGTCAGTGTAAAGCGTTCCCTGAGCAAGGAATTTTACATCTTTTAGCTTGCTAGCTTCGTCATCAAAGACATAAACAAATTCGTTACCGATGATTTTACGTTTTTGTTCAGGGTCAGAAACGCCAGCAAGTTTGTCAAGGAAACGTTTTGAAGCATCAGCTTTGACAATATTCAAACCAAACTTACCACCAAGCATGTCCATAACTTGGTCAGCCTCTCCCTTACGGAGAAGACCGTGGTCTACAAAGATACAGATTAATTGATCACCGATTGCTTTTTGAAGAAGAACCCCAACAACAGAAGAGTCAACACCACCTGATAGACCTAGAAGAACACGCTTGTCACCTACAGTTTCACGGATTTTCTTGATCTGCATGTCGATGAAGTTGTCCATTGACCAGTCGCCTTTAGCCTTACAGATGTTAAGGGCAAAGTTGCGAAGGATATCATTTCCGAATACAGAATGGCGCACTTCTGGGTGGAATTGGATACCGTAAATGTGCTTTTCTGGGTTTTCAATAGCTGCATAAGGACAGTCAGCAGAAGTGCCAGTACGAACAAAATCAGCTGGAATCTCTGTAACAGCATCGCCATGACTCATCAAAACAATCTGTTCTTCAGGAGTCCCTTCAAAGAGGGCAGAAGTGGTATGAGTAAGTGGTGATTGGCCATACTCGCGGTTACCAGCATCACCTGCAGGAACAACTTTTCCTCCAAGTTTATGAGTTAAAAGTTGCATACCATAGCAGATTCCCAAAATTGGAATGCCAAGTTCAAAAATTTCTGGGTCAATATCAAATGAACCATCTTCGTATACAGAGTTTGGTCCACCAGAGAGGATGATCCCTACAGGGTTAATCGCACGAACCTCTGCAGCTGAGATTTTGTGACTTTTTAGCTCTGAAAAAACACCAATTTCACGAATACGGCGTGAAATCAGCTGGTTGTATTGGCTACCATAGTCCAGCACAATGATCTTTTCGACATCTTGCAAATCAGTTGAAATGTTGCTCATCTTTTTCCTTTCTCAAAAGAAATATCTTTTTCAATATTCTATCACAAATAGGGGCGAATTACCAACTAAACAAGGCAAAGTTTGACTTTTTCTTAGCAAATACGGTACAATGGAGAAAATAAAGAAAAGAAGTGAAAATCATGTTACCAGCTTATATGAAAATCCACGATCAGATCAAGAAGGATATAGATGAGCATCATTGGAAAATTGGTGAGAGACTTCCAAGTGAGCGAGATTTAGCGGAACAGTTTCAAGTTAGCCGGATGACATTACGCCAGGCTATCTCTCTCTTGGTTGAGGAAGGAGTTTTGGAGCGTCGAGTAGGAAGTGGAACCTTTGTCTCTAGCACTCGTGTCCAAGAAAAAATGCGGGGGACAACCAGTTTTACGGAGATTGTCAAATCTCAGGGGAAAGTCCCTTCTAGTCAACTCATTTCTTACAGGAGAACCATTCCAAATGAGCAAGAGGTCGCTAAGCTAGGGATTGCTCCGGCAGAGAATATTATCCGCATGGAACGGGTGCGTTACGCTGACCAAGTTCCACTAGTCTATGAAGTCGCATCCATTCCTGAGAAATTTATCAAGGATTTCAAAAAAGAAGAAATCACCAGTCACTTCTTTCAAACCTTGCAACAACATGGCTATCGGATTGGCAAATCCCAACAGACCATTTATGCAAGATTGGCTAAGGAAAAGATTGCTCACTATCTAGAAGTCGAAAAGGGGCATGCCATTTTAGCCTTGACTCAGGTCTCTTATCTTGAAGATGGGACGGCTTTCGAGTATGTAAAGAGTCAATACGTGGGCGAACGCTTTGAATTTTATCTTGAAAATAACTAGTCTAGAAAGGCTAGTTTTTTGTTTTAGAAAAGATTAGAATTGTCAAAACAATCTGTCTAGGCTTGATTTTATCCATTATTTACTATAAAATGAGAAGGAAAAACGTCAAACTTTTATATTGCAAATAGGAGAAAAAATGACAAAAACATTAAAACGTCCTGAGGTTTTATCACCTGCAGGGACTTTAGAGAAGCTGAAAGTAGCTGTTCAATATGGTGCGGACGCAGTCTTCATCGGTGGGCAGGCCTATGGTCTTCGTAGCCGTGCAGGAAACTTCACCTTTGAACAGATGGAAGAAGGCGTGCAGTTTGCTGCTAAGTACGGTGCCAAGGTCTATGTGGCTGCTAACATGGTTATGCACGAAGGAAACGAAGCTGGTGCTGGAGAATGGTTCCGTAAGTTGCGTGACATCGGGATTGCGGCAGTTATCGTGTCAGATCCGGCCTTGATTATGATTGCAGCAACAGAAGCACCAGGTCTTGAAATCCACCTTTCAACCCAAGCCAGTGCGACCAACTATGAAACTCTTGAGTTCTGGAAAGAACTTGGTCTAACTCGTGTGGTTTTGGCCCGTGAAGTTTCAATGGAAGAATTGGCAGAGATTCGCAAACGTACTGATGTAGAAATTGAAGCCTTTGTCCATGGAGCCATGTGTATTTCCTACTCAGGACGCTGCACTCTCTCAAACCACATGAGTATGCGTGATGCCAACCGTGGGGGTTGTTCACAGTCTTGCCGTTGGAAATACGACCTTTACGACATGCCTTTTGGTCAAGAACGTAAGAGTCTTAAAGGTGAAATTCCAGAAGAATTTTCGATGTCAGCCGTTGACATGTCTATGATTGACCATATTCCCGATATGATTGAAAATGGTGTAGACAGTCTCAAGATTGAAGGTCGTATGAAGTCGATTCACTATGTTTCAACTGTGACCAACTGTTACAAGGCGGCTGTAGATGCTTATCTCGAAAGTCCCGAGAAATTTGAAGCCATCAAACAGGACTTGGTAGACGAGATGTGGAAGGTTGCTCAACGTGAATTGGCAACAGGTTTCTACTATGGTACACCTACAGAAAACGAACAGTTATTTGGCGCTCGTCGTAAAATTCCTGAATATAAGTTTGTCGCTGAAGTGGTAGCGTATGATGATGCGACTCAAACGGCAACCATTCGTCAACGGAATGTCATCAACGAAGGCGACCAAGTGGAGTTTTATGGACCAGGTTTCCGTCATTTTGATACTTATATCGAAGATCTTCATGATGCCAAGGGCAATAAAATCGACCGAGCCCCAAATCCAATGGAACTCTTGACCATTAAGGTTCCACAACCTGTTCAAGCTGGGGATATGGTCCGCGCTCTCAAGGAAGGTCTCATCAATCTCTATAAGGAAGATGGAACCAGCGTCACAGTTCGTGCCTAGAGAAGGAAAAGTGAATGAATCAAGCACAAGGTTTGTTAGTTGATGATGAAGGAAGATGTGTTCATTATCATAGCGAAAAGGACATCGTTTCCCTCCAGTGCTATGAGTGTAAAAAATATTATGCTTGTTATCAGTGCCATAATGCTATAGAAACGCATGTGTTTTCGCCCTATCCCTTGGCGCTTTCTGAGGATCGACCGATTTTATGTGGGGTTTGTAAGAGGACAATGACTTTCCAAGAATACCAAAAACAGATGGCTTGTCCTTACTGCAGTGCTCCATTTAATCCAGGTTGTAAACAACACTATTCCTACTATTTTAAATAAACTGAAAAATCCAAGTTTCAAACTTGGATTTTTCAGTTTGTTTCAGAAAATATAGTAAAATCAAGAAAAACTCGCAATCTAAAATGGAAAAACTTTCTATAGAATAGGGTAAAATTAGCAAAAATAGAAATATATTACCTGAAACGCTTTCAACGTAAGTAAAAAGTTGACAAATCAAAATTTTAGGACTAAACTAAGTAAGTAAATTTTAAATAAAAGGAGAATTCATCATGAATTTAACATTTTTCGGTCTTTGTCTTGCCTGTATGGGTGTATCTCTTGCAGAAGGTATGTTGATGAACGGTTTGTTCAAATCAGCAGCTCGCCAACCAGACATCATCCCACAATTACGTAGCTTAATGATCATGGGGATTGCCTTTATTGAAGGAACGTTCTTGGTTACCCTCGTCTTTTCATTCGTCATCAAATAGACAAATGGAACGAGAAGAAAAGGGAGGATTCTAGATGGAAGAAAGTATCAATCCAACCATCAATATTGGTCCTGTTACCTTTGATTTAACCATGTTAGCCATGACCTTGTTGATTGTGGGAGTTGTTTTTGGCTTTATCTATTGGGCAAGTCGCAATATGACTTTGAAACCCAAAGGAAAGCAAAATGTACTTGAGTATTTCTATGACTTCGTTATTGGATTTACAGAACCTAACATTGGTAAAAGCTACATGAAAGACTACTCGCTCTTTTTCCTTTGTCTATTTCTATTTATGGTACTGGCAAATAACCTCGGTTTGATGGCGAAACTTCAAACTACAGATGGGACAAACCTTTGGACATCGCCAACTGCAAATCTCCAGTTTGACTTGGCCTTGTCATTTGGAATTATCCTGATGACCCATATTGAAGGGATTCGTCGCCGTGGGATTAAAAAATATCTAAAAGCCTATATCACACCTGGCTTTATGACTCCCATGAATATCTTAGAAGAGTTTACCAACTTTTTATCACTTGCCTTGCGGGTGTTCGGAAATATCTTTGCTGGAGAAGTGATGGCTAGTTTGCTAATCACTCTATCTCATCAAGCTCTATATTGGTATCCAGTTGCTTTTGGTGCTAACTTGGCTTGGACAGCCTTTTCTGTCTTTATTTCCTGCATCCAAGCCTATGTGTTTACCATGTTGTCTTCTATGTACTTAGGAAATAAGATAAATGATGGAGAAGAGTAGAAAGGAGTAACAGATGCACGTAACAGTAGGTGAATTAATTGGTAACTTTATTTTAATCGCTGGCTCTTTTATCCTTTTGATTGTCTTAGTTAAGAAATATGCGTGGTCAAACTTGACAAGTGTCTTCGAAGAAAGGGCAAATAAAATTGCTGCTGATATTGATGGAGCTGAACAAGCTCGTCAAAAAGCAGAAACTCTTGCTCAAAAACGTGAAGATGAATTGGCTGGAAGTCGCAACGAGGCCAAAACAATCATTGAAAATGCTAAAGAGACTGCAGAAAAGAGTAAAGCAGATATTCTGGCAGATGCTAAAGTAGAAGCAGGTCGCTTAAAAGAGAAGGCGAATCAAGAAATTGCTCAGAATAAAGCAGAAGCTTTGCAAAGTGTTAAGGGGGAGGTGGCAGATTTGACGATTAGTCTTGCTGGTAAAATCATCTCAAAAAACCTTGACAGTCATGCTCATAAGGAACTCATTGATCAGTATATCGATCAGCTAGGAGAAGCCTAATGGACAAGAAAACAGCAAAGGTAATTGAAAAATACAGCATGCCTTTTGTCCATTTAGTGATTGAAAAAGGAGAAGAGGACCGGATTTTTTCAGACTTGGATCAAATCAAGCAAGTCGCAGAAGAAACGGGCTTACCTTCTTTTTTAGCTCAGGTGGCAGTTGATGAGTCTGATAAGGAAAAAACAGTTGGTTTCTTTCAAGACTCTGTCTCACCTTTAATGCAAAACTTTATTCAGGTTCTGATTTACAATCACAGAGCAAATCTTTTTTATGATATCATTGTTGATTGTTTGAATCGTCTTGAAAGAGAAACCAATCAGTTTATAGTCACGATTTCTTCAGCTCATCCTTTAACAGATGAACAGAAGGACCGTTTGCTTCCCTTGATAGAGAAAAAAATGTCTCTGAAAGTACGGAGTATCAAAGAACAAATTGATGAAGGACTCATTGGTGGTTTTGTCATTTTTGCTAATCACAAGACAATTGATGTGAGTATTAAACAACAACTTCGAGTTGTTAAAGAAAATTTGAAATAGAAAGTGGTGTTCTTTTGGCAATTAACGCACAAGAAATCAGCGCTTTAATTAAGCAACAAATTGAAAATTTCAAACCCAATTTTGATGTGTCTGAAACAGGTGTTGTAACCTATATCGGGGACGGAATTGCGCGTGCTCACGGTCTTGAAAATGCCATGAGTGGAGAGTTGTTGATCTTTGAAAACGGCTCTTATGGGATGGCGCAAAACTTGGAGTCTACAGACGTTGGGATTATCATCCTTGGAGACTTTACAGATATTCGTGAAGGTGATACGATTCGCCGTACAGGTAAAATCATGGAAGTACCTGTGGGGGACAGCCTAATCGGACGTGTTGTCGACCCACTTGGTCGTCCAGTTGATGGTCTTGGTGATATCCATACTGACAAGACTCGTCCAGTGGAAGCGCCAGCTCCTGGCGTTATGCAACGTAAGTCTGTATCAGAACCATTGCAAACAGGTTTGAAAGCTATTGACGCCCTTGTTCCGATTGGTCGTGGTCAACGTGAGTTGATTATCGGTGACCGTCAGACAGGGAAAACAACCATCGCAATTGATACCATCTTGAACCAAAAAGGGCAAGATATGATCTGTATCTACGTAGCGATTGGACAAAAAGAATCTACAGTCCGTACACAAGTAGAAACACTTCGCCAGTACGGTGCCTTGGACTACACAATCGTTGTGACAGCCTCTGCTTCACAACCATCTCCATTGCTCTTCCTAGCTCCTTATGCCGGAGTTGCTATGGCAGAAGAGTTTATGTACCAAGGCAAGCATGTTTTGATTGTTTATGATGACCTATCTAAACAAGCGGTCGCTTATCGTGAGCTTTCCCTCTTGCTTCGTCGTCCACCAGGTCGTGAAGCCTTCCCAGGGGATGTTTTCTACCTTCACAGCCGTTTGCTTGAGCGCTCAGCTAAAGTTTCTGATGAACTTGGTGGTGGATCTATTACAGCCCTACCATTTATCGAGACACAAGCAGGAGATATCTCTGCCTATATCGCAACCAACGTGATTTCTATTACTGACGGACAAATCTTCCTTGGTGATGGTCTCTTCAATGCGGGTATTCGTCCAGCCATTGATGCGGGTTCATCTGTATCCCGTGTAGGTGGTTCTGCACAAATTAAAGCCATGAAGAAAGTTGCTGGTACACTTCGTATCGACCTTGCTTCATACCGTGAGTTGGAAGCCTTCACTAAGTTTGGTTCTGACTTGGATGCAGCAACACAGGCTAAGTTAAACCGTGGACGTCGTACTGTAGAAGTATTGAAACAACCTGTCCATAAACCACTACCTGTTGAGAAACAAGTAACCATTCTCTATGCTTTGACACATGGTTTCTTGGATACGATTCCAGTAGATGACATTGTTCGTTTTGAGGAAGAGTTCCATACTTTCTTTGATGCTCATTATCCAGAGATTTTGGAAACCATTCGTGAAACAAAAGACTTGCCAGAAGAAGCAGTCTTGGATGCTGCGATTACAGAGTTTCTCAATCAATCCAGCTTCCAATAAGAATAGAGGTGTCAGATGGCAGTATCTCTAAATGATATTAAAACAAAAATCGCCTCAACCAAAAATACGAGTCAAATCACTAATGCTATGCAAATGGTATCGGCTGCCAAGTTAGGTCGCTCTGAAGAAGCAGCGCGCAACTTCCAAGTTTACGCTCAGAAAGTTCGTAAGCTTTTGACGGATATTCTGCATGGTAACGGATCTGGTGGTTCAACCAATCCAATGCTCATCAGTCGCCCAGTTAAGAAAACAGGCTATATCGTTATTACTTCAGACCGTGGCCTGGTTGGAGGTTATAATGCTTCCATCCTTAAAGCCGTTATGGAGTTGAAAGAAGAATACCATCCAGATGGTAAAGATTTTGAGATAATCTGTATCGGTGGTATGGGAGCTGATTTCTTTAAGGCTCGTGGTATTCAGCCAATCTATGAACTACGTGGCTTGGCGGATCAACCTAGTTTTGATGAAGTTCGTAAAATTATTTCAAAAACGATTGAGATGTACCAAAACGAACTTTTTGATGAATTGTACGTCTGCTACAACCATCATGTCAATACTCTCACAAGTCAAATGCGTGTGGAACAAATGCTTCCGATTGTTGACTTGGATCCAAATGAAGCGGATGAAGAGTATAGCTTGACCTTTGAGTTAGAAACGAGCCGTGATGAGATTCTAGAGCAGTTGTTGCCACAGTATGCCGAAAGTATGATTTACGGGGCTATTATCGATGCCAAGACAGCTGAAAATGCTGCAGGTATGACCGCCATGCAAACGGCGACTGATAATGCCAAGAAGGTCATCAATGATTTGACAATCCAGTATAACCGTGCTAGACAGGCGGCGATTACACAAGAAATTACAGAAATCGTAGCGGGGGCTAGTGCCTTAGAATAGGATTTAGTCCAGCTCGTATGAAAATGAACTTATACTCAATGAAAATCAAAGAGCAAACTAGGAAGCTAGCCGCAGGCTGTACTTGAGTACGGTAAGGTGATGCTGACGTGGTTTGAATTTGATTTTCGAAGAGTATTAGGACCTAGTTGAACTAGGAACCGACAGTATCTTATATAGAATAGGAGAAGGAGATGAGTTCAGGTAAAATTGCTCAGGTTATCGGACCCGTTGTAGACGTTTTGTTTGCAGCAGGGGAAACACTTCCTGAGATTAATAATGCACTTGTCGTCTACAAAAATGACGAAAGAAAAACAAAAATCGTCCTTGAAGTAGCCTTGGAGTTGGGTGATGGTATGGTCCGTACGATCGCCATGGAATCAACAGATGGTTTGACTCGTGGAATGGAAGTTTTGGACACAGGCCGTCCAATCTCTGTTCCAGTAGGTAAAGAAACTTTGGGACGTGTCTTCAACGTTTTGGGAGATACCATTGACTTGGATGCTCCTTTCGCTGAAGACGCTGAGCGTCAGCCAATTCATAAGAAAGCTCCAACTTTTGATGAATTGTCTACCTCATCTGAAATCTTGGAAACAGGGATTAAGGTTATCGACCTTCTTGCCCCTTACCTTAAAGGTGGGAAAGTTGGACTTTTCGGTGGTGCCGGAGTTGGTAAAACTGTCTTGATCCAAGAATTGATTCACAACATTGCCCAAGAACACGGTGGTATTTCAGTATTTACCGGTGTTGGGGAACGTACTCGTGAGGGGAACGACCTTTACTGGGAAATGAAAGAATCAGGCGTTATCGAGAAAACAGCCATGGTATTTGGTCAGATGAATGAACCACCAGGAGCACGTATGCGTGTTGCCCTTACTGGTTTGACAATCGCCGAATACTTCCGTGATGTAGAAGGCCAAGATGTGCTTCTTTTCATTGACAATATCTTCCGTTTCACTCAAGCTGGTTCAGAAGTATCTGCCCTTTTGGGTCGTATGCCTTCAGCAGTTGGTTACCAACCAACACTTGCTACGGAAATGGGTCAATTGCAAGAGCGTATCACATCAACTAAGAAGGGTTCTGTAACCTCTATCCAGGCTATCTACGTGCCTGCGGATGACTATACTGACCCTGCGCCAGCCACAGCCTTTGCTCATTTGGATTCAACTACAAACTTGGAACGTAAGTTGGTACAGTTGGGTATTTACCCAGCCGTTGACCCTCTAGCTTCAAGCTCTCGTGCCTTGGCACCTGAGATTGTTGGTGAGGAGCACTATGCAGTTGCTGCTGAGGTTAAACGTGTCCTTCAACGTTACCATGAATTGCAAGATATCATTGCTATCCTTGGTATGGATGAACTTTCTGATGAAGAAAAGACTTTGGTTGCACGTGCCCGTCGTATCCAGTTCTTCTTGTCTCAAAACTTTAACGTTGCCGAACAATTTACTGGCCAACCTGGTTCTTATGTACCAGTAGCGGAAACAGTTCGTGGCTTTAAGGAAATCCTTGAAGGAAAACATGACCAGCTACCAGAAGATGCCTTCCGTGGTGTCGGTTCAATCGAAGACGTCATTGCTAAGGCAGAAAAAATGGGATTTTAAGAGGTGATCTATGGCTCATTTAACTGTCCAGATCGTGACACCAGATGGCCTCGTCTATGATCACCATGCCAGCTTTGTATCGGTACGAACTCTGGATGGTGAGATGGGGATCTTGCCACGACATGAAAATATGATTGCTGTTTTAGCGGTTGATGAAGTGAAGGTAAAACGTATCGATGATGATACTCATGTGAACTGGATAGCAGTGAACGGAGGAATTATCGAGATTGCTAATGATATCATTACCATTGTAGCAGACTCAGCAGAGCGCGCTCGTGATATCGATATCAGTCGTGCAGAACGTGCGAAACTTCGAGCTGAACGAGAAATCGAAGAAGCCCATGACAAGCATTTGATTGACCAAGAGCGTCGTGCAAAAATCGCATTGCAACGTGCTATCAACCGTATCAATGTCGGAAATAAACTATAAAAAATGAACTTGAAACTCAAGTTCATTTTTTTAATGTGGAAAGTTGATGCAGACTGCTTCAGGGACATGGAAGTCGTTAGAAAGCTCTGCAAGACGACCACTTTTAGGATTACGCTTAAAGACGGTTGCGTTATCAGAATCTTGATGAACAGCAATGAGAAACTCTTGATCAGGAGTTAGGTCGAAATCACGTGGATTTTTACCATGACTTGGTACAATCTCTAATAATTCCAAGCTACCATCAGCGAGGATTGTATAGACTGCAATGGAATCATGACCTCGGTTGGATGCATAGAGGTATTTGCCATCTTTTGAAAGACGAATGGCAGCAGTAGCATTAAAGCCTTCGTATCCATCTGGTAAGGTTGAAATAACTTGCATGCGTTCAAATTCACCAACTCCATCATAAATCAAGACCTCTATAGTGCTATTAAGTTCGCAGATGAGATAGGCAATCTTATAGTGGTGGTGGAAAACGATGTGGCGTGCACCTGCTCCAGTTTGGCTGAGATAAGTGTAGAGTTTATTTAGTTTTCCTTCTGGACTAACATCGTAGGTCGTTACTTCATCTGTACCTAGATCACAGGTGACGAGATACTGGTCAGGTGTTAGATCTGTAAAGTGTACATGTGGAGAAGTTTGGTTTTCATGAGGGCCTTGTCCTCTATGCTGATCTAGATCCGTTTGGATGAGGCTACCATCCGTTTGGCGCTTATAAACTAGAACTTGGCCTTTGTGGTAGTTAGCTCCGTATACGAGACCACGTTTTTCATCCACTGCCACATAGCAATGGGGAGCGCCTTCTTCAACCACATGATTTAGCAAAGCGCCATCTGTCTTGTATGCAGCGATTCCACCTAAGCCATCCTGGCTTCCTACGGTGTATATGTGTTGCTGTTGGTCAAAGGCAAGGTAGGTCGGACTTGGTTCAGCAGCAAAGAGTTCAAGATCTGCAAGCTGGCCTGTTTCTGTATCAAAATCTGCCTTGTAAATCCCTTTAGATAAGCGACGAGTGTAAGTTCCAAAATAAACAGTTTCTTTCATGTCCATACCTCTTAATAATGATAAGTTCATTATACCACAAAATGGCAGTCATGAAGCACTAGATTCATTCATGTAAGCACTTTAAAAAAGAGTTATTTTAGTCTAAAAATGGTATAATGAGAGAATGACAGAAAGGATGTATTTATGGAACATAAAGAGAAACATTTTAGCCTATCTTGGTTTTTTAAGTGGTTTTTAGATAATAAAGCCATCACTGTATTTTTAGTAACCTTGTTACTGGGGCTAAATATTTTTATTCTAAGTAAGATTAGTTTTATCTTTTTACCAGTTTTGGATTTTCTAGGAGTTGTCATGTTGCCAGTTATTTTATCTGGTTTACTTTATTACCTCCTCAATCCGATTGTTGACTGGATGGAGAAGCACAAGATCAATCGTATCCTTGCCATTAGTATTGTTTTTGTTATTATTGGACTCTTTATCATTTGGGGGCTGGCAGTCGCAATTCCTAATCTGCAACGCCAAGTCTTAAATTTTGCGAAGAATGTGCCGACATACCTGGAAGATGCTGATAAGGTGATCAATGACCTTGTAACCAAACGCTTGCCAGATGATTTTAGACCACAGTTGGAGCAGGTTCTTTCCAATGTTTCTAGTGAGGCGACTATGTGGGCCAGCAAAATCTCTTCTCAAGCTGTTAACTGGGTTAGCGCCTTTATCAGTAGCGTTTCCCAGGTCATTGTAGCGGTTATTATCGTACCCTTCATGCTCTTTTATCTTTTGAGAGATGGGAAAGGCTTGCGGGATTACCTAACTAAATTTATCCCAAACAAGTTAAAAGAACCTGTCGGACAAGTTTTGTCAGATGTTAATAAACAGCTGTCAAACTATGTTAGAGGACAGGTTACAGTTGCTATTATCGTGGCAATTATGTTTATTATCTTCTTTAAGATTATTGGTCTCAGATATGCTGTGACTCTTGGTATTACCGCTGGTATTCTAAATCTAGTCCCTTATCTAGGTAGTTTCCTCGCTATGCTACCTGCCCTTGTTTTAGGTTTAATAGCAGGACCTGTGATGCTTTTGAAAGTAATCGTTGTCTTTATTGTTGAACAAACGATTGAAGGTCGCTTCGTTTCTCCGCTTATTTTAGGTAGTCAGCTAAACATCCATCCGATCAATGTCCTGTTTGTTCTCCTAACTTCAGGTTCTATGTTTGGTATTTGGGGAGTCTTGCTGGGAATTCCTGTCTACGCTTCTGCCAAGGTTGTTATCTCAGCTATCTTTAACTGGTATAAAAAAGTCAGCGGTCTGTATGAAGAAGAAGGGGAGGAAATCAAGAGTGAACAATAGTCAACGCATGCTCCAGGCTTTGGATGAACAGGATTTAACCAAAGCGGATCAGTATTTTCACAAAGCCCTCGAAACAGATTCAAGTGAAGTTCTTTATGAACTAGCAAGTTATCTAGAGGGAATTGGTTTTTATCCTCAAGCAAAAGAAATTTACCAACATATCGTTACAGAATTTGCAGAAGTGAATCTGAACTTAGCCAGCATTGCTAGTGAGGATGGCAATGTTGAGGAAGCCTTTGCTTACCTTGAGGAAATCACACCCGAAAGTGACTGGTACGTATCGGCCTTGGCCTTGAAGGCAGACCTCTATCAGTTGGAAGGATTGACAGATGTAGCACGTGAAAAGTTACTGGAAGCCTTAAACTACTCAGATGATGCCTTATTAGTTTTTGGTTTGGCTGAGTTGGATAGCGAGCTAGGAAATTATCAGGAAGCTATTCAGGGCTATGCTCAATTAGACAATCGCTCCATCTATGAGCAAACGGGTGTCTCAACCTATCAGCGAATTGGCTACGCTTATGCCCAGTTAGGTAAGTTTGAAGCTGCAACTGAATTCTTAGAAAAAGCTTTAGAATTAGAATACGATGACCAAACTGCCTTTGAACTGGCTAGTCTTTACTTTGATCAGGAAGAGTATCAAAAATCTGTTCTTTACTTTAAGCAGATTGATACCATCTCACCTGATTTTGAAGGATATGAGTATGGTTATAGTCAAGCCTTGTACAAGGAACATCAGGTGGAAGAGGCCCTTCGTATCGTTAAACAAGGTTTGGAGAAAAATCCGTTTGAAACTCGGCTCTTACTAGCTGCTTCACAGTTTTCGTATGAATTACATGATCCTAGTGGTGCTGAGCAGTTTCTTCTTACTGCAAAAGAAGATGCAGAGGATACAGAAGAAATTTTCCTTCGCCTTGCAACCATTTATATGGAACAAGAGCGGTATGAAGATATCATCGCTCTCCAAAGTCAAGAACCTGAAAATCTCTTGACCAAGTGGATGATTGCCCGTTCTTACCAGGAAATCGAGGATTTAGATAAGGCCTATGAGCTCTATCAGGAACTATCGCTTGATCTCAAGGATAATCCTGAATTTCTGGAGCAGTATACTTATCTCCTACGTGAATTGGGATATTTTGAAGAAGCCAAAGTGCAAGCTGAAGCTTATTTAAAACTCGTTCCAGATGATGTTCAAATGCAAGAACTCTTAGAAACACTTTAAGGATTTCTAATTTTTGTAAAATCTTATTAACAGAAACGAATGACTTTAAATGAATGATTTGAAAGACCTCATAGGTCTTTTCTTTTTTACTAATATAATATAAATGTTAGAGCTTCTTATAGCTAATTTAGATGAAGTTTTGAACGATGAAAGCCTGCTACACCCTATAAAATAAGAGTTTAAAGGTATGGTTTGAACATCGAACTACTATGAAATACTTGACAAATTTATATAAGAATATATAATAATAAATAGGGGAATCTATCCCCAAAAATAAAGGAGGCAAATGTTGTGAAAAAGATTAATAAAAAACTTTCTCATGCATTCATGGCGCTATTGTTAGTAGCTTCAGTATTTATCCCAGTACTAAGAACTAGCAATGTGGTTAAAGCTGCTGAACTACCATCTAGTAGCTATACGCTAACGACAGTACCGACAATTAACAATAATAAGTTAGTTGACGGTGCAGAGTATGGTGAAGGGAAATTTTACCTTCAAACCACTTACAAATTCGACAACTCAACAACGTTGAAGAATGGTGACTTTATGGTTTATAAAGTTCCAAATGAATTCAAAATTGAATCAGATTCAACTACTGAAATTTTTGGTAACGATGGAGTCACTAAAGTTGCTGAGTTAACGACAAATAAGTCTGCAAATACAGCGACTGTGACGGTAAGTAACGAAGATTATTTTGCTAACTTACCTGAAGAGAAACAAATTTCGGCCTTATTTACTGTTGTATGGGCTGATAATGTTGAACTCAATAAATCATATCCAATCGACATTCCTGGAGCAGGAGTATACAATTTGACTCGTATTGTTCCAGATGAGGATCCAACAGGATTTACTAAATGGGGAGTTCAAGATACGAACGATCCAAATTATATTAATTGGTATATTCGCGTAAACAAATATGCTAATCCTTATGAAGGTGTTTCGATTCAAGATACAATCCCTGAAGGGCAAGTATTAGCTAGTGAGATTACAGGTTACTACTTTACTGAATGGGGTAAGGATGAGCATCATCCTCTTTTGAATCCAAGTCACATTGTTGTTCAAGATTCTAATCGCTTCACTATTACTCCAAATGGTAATGGTGATCTAACTAACCAAGGTTTGTATGTAGTCTATAAGACTCGTATCACCGCACTAGTTGATAATACAACAAAGAAAGCTTTCAATAACGTTAAAATTACGACTTCGACTGAAAACTTTGATGTAGAAGGTTTTGCACCATTAACTACAACTGAAGGTATTAGTTCTGGTTCACGTTCTACAGAAGTTTCATTTGAGGTTTCTAAGCAGTTAAAAGGAAAAGACTTAGCTGCTGAAGAATTTAGCTTCCAACTACTTGATCCAAACGGTTCAGTTGTTGAAACTGTTAAGAATGATAAAGATGGCAAAGTGAAATTTAAAGCCGTTAAATTCTCTACAGTGGGTACTTATAAGTATCAGATCAAAGAAGTTAATGATCAAAAACCAGGTTTTGCTTACGATGATAAGACCATTAACGCAGAAGTTACTGTAACAGATGTTTATGGTGAGAAGTTTGCAAGTGTTAAATATGACAATAAAGTTTTTGTAAACTCGTATTCTGCTAAATCTGCAACAACTTCAATTACTGCTAAGAAAGTCCTAAATGGTAAAACTCTTGAGGCAGATAAATATGAATTTGAATTGAAAGAAGGCGACAAACTTGTAGCTACAGCTAAGAATGCTGCAGACGGAACAGTTGCTTTCCCAGCAATTGAATATACTGCTGCAGGAACTCACATGTATACTATCACTGAAAAAGATGGTGGTGAAGCTGGTGTAACTTATGATAAAAATGCTTATACAGTAACAGTAAAAGTTGTAGACAATGGTCAAGGTCAACTTGTAGCAACAGTTACAGGTAATAATCCAACCATCACAAATACTTATGCTGCTGAGACTCCGGGTTCTTCAGATAACAAACCTAAACAACCAGAAGAAAATAAAGAACTACCAAATACTGGTACATCTGAAGTGACTATGTTGCTTACTGTTGTAGGAGTAGTACTTGCATTTGGTTCCATTCTCTTATTCCGTTTCAAAAAAGTTAAATAATCTAGTTGAAAAATCTTGATGCCTTTGCTATGGCATCATCAAAGAGCCACTTGTATGGATAGTAGAAATGATACTATTCTTATAAAGTGGTTCTTTTTTTATATCTCTAGAGGTATGAAGTGAATGAGAGTAAATAGAGTTCTATATCATTGAAATCTTTATAGATATTTGATAAAAAATTTGATCATTGTTCTCTCAGAATTAGAAGTTAAACCTATATTCGAGTCTAAAATCCTTATAATTCTTCGAATTCTGTAAGATAATATTTCGCTCTGATTTCTTAGATAAAGGTGTATAGTTCAAGAATTATAGAATTTTTTTTCAAAAACTCTTGCTAAATTGTTTATTTATGCTATAATAGGAACAATAATTTTTAGGAGGTGCAGTATGTCTTATATGTTTGAGATATTACCAAGTTTATTGAACGGTGCAAGTATGACTCTTCAAGTCTTTGCTCTGGTCTTGATCTTTTCAATTCCTTTAGGTATTGTCGTTGCCTTTGCTTTACAAGTCCGCTGGAAACCCCTCCATTATCTGATTGACCTTTATATTTGGGTGATGCGAGGGACTCCCTTGCTCTTGCAATTAATCTTTATTTACTATGTTCTCCCTAGCATTGGGATACGTTTAGATCGTTTGCCTGCTGCTGTGATCGCTTTTGTATTGAACTATGCAGCCTACTTTGCTGAAATCTTTCGTGGTGGGATTGAAACCATTCCCAAAGGACAGTATGAAGCAGCTAAGGTCTTGAAGTTTAGTCCATTTGACACAGTGCGCTATATTATTTTGCCTCAGGTTACAAAGATTGTCTTACCGAGCGTCTTTAATGAAATTATGAGTTTGGTCAAGGATACTTCATTGGTTTATGCCCTTGGGATTTCAGATTTGATTTTGGCAAGTCGGACAGCAGCCAATCGAGATGCTAGTCTTGTTCCTATGTTCTTAGCCGGGGCGATTTATTTGATTATGATTGGTCTTGTAACCATTGTAGCGAAAAAACTTGAGAAGAAGTACAGTTATTACAGATAGGAGGATTGCTATGTTAGAATTACGAAATATCAACAAGGCCTTTGGTGGCAAACAAATCTTGACCAACTTCAGCCTATCTATTCCCGAAAAGCAAATCCTTGCAATCGTAGGTCCATCAGGAGGCGGCAAGACAACCCTATTACGTATGCTAGCTGGATTGGAAACCATCGATTCGGGGGAAATCTACTATAACGGCGAATCGCTAGCTATAGACGAACTAGAAAAGCGCAATCTTCTGGGATTTGTTTTCCAAGATTTTCAACTCTTTCCGCATTTGTCAGTTCTAGATAACTTAACCTTGTCGCCCATAAAAACGATGAGCATGGAGAAGGAAGTTGCTGAGAAGAAGGCGCGTGGTTTGTTAGAACAACTTGGGTTAGCTGGGCATGTAGATGCCTTCCCTTTCTCACTTTCAGGTGGGCAAAAACAGCGGGTGGCCTTAGCGCGCGCTATGATGATAAACCCAGAAATTATTGGATATGATGAGCCAACATCAGCCTTAGACCCAGAATTGCGTTTAGAAGTAGAAAAACTTATCCTTCAAAATAAAGAGCGTGGGATGACTCAGATTGTTGTGACCCACGATCTTCAGTTTGCGGAAAATATTGCTGATCAGATCCTTAAGGTTGATCCAAAATAGGACTAGGAGGTACCTATGAAGAGAAAGAAAATTGCCCTTGTACTTGCTCTGTTCTTTAGCTTCTTCCTGACGGCTTGTACTCAGAAGGCAAGTGATCCAAATCAGGATAATTGGGCCAAATATCAAAAGCAGGGTAGCATTACCATTGGCTTTGACAATACCTTTGTTCCCATGGGATTTGAGGAAAAGAATGGCCAGTATGCAGGCTTTGATATTGACCTGGCCCAAGCTGTTTCTGAAAAGCTAGGAATTCAGATTAAATTTCAACCCATCGACTGGGATATGAAAGAAACCGAGCTACAAAATGGTACCATTGATGCCATCTGGAATGGCTATACAGCTACAGATGAACGGAAAGAGAAGGTTGCTTTTACCATTCCTTACATGGAAAATCAACAAGTTTTGGTCTCTAAAAAGTCTCAAAATATCCACTCAATTCAGGATATGACTGACAAAGTTTTAGGGGCCCAGGCAGGATCTTCTGGCTATTTGAATTTTGAAGGACAACCCGAACTACTCAAGAATCAAGTGAAAGATCAGAAGGCCAATCAATACCAAAGTTTCAATGAAGCCTTGATTGATTTGAAAAATGATCGGATTGATGCCCTTGTGATTGACCGGGTATATGCCAATTATTATCTCCAGTCTGAAGGAATATTAAATGACTACAATGTCTTTTCAGCTGGATTTGAAAGTGAAGCATTTGCAGTGGGTGTTAGACCTGCTGATAAAACTTTGCTAGCTGCTCTGAATCAGGCTTTTATATCACTATACCAAGAAGGAAAATTCCAGGAAATCAGCCAGAAATGGTTTGGGGAAGATGTAGCCACCAGTCAAGTTAAAAATCAAGAATAAGAAAAGAGATTGAGTTTTTTCTCAGTCTCTTTTTATATCGAAAAATCCTCTGGAAAGTACCAGAGGATAAGGGTTTATACTCAATGAAAATCAAAGAGCAAACTAGGAAGTTAGCCGCAGGCTGCTCAAAACACTGTTTTGAGGTTGTAGATAAGATTGACAAAGTCAGGAACATATATCTACGGCAAGGCAACGCTGACGTGGTTTGAAGAGATTTTCGAAGAGTATTATTTCATTGTTGGGAAGAGCAATACGTCACGGATAGTAGTTGTATCAGTGAGGAGCATGCAGAGACGGTCGATACCGATACCCAAACCACCTGTTGGTGGCATACCGTATTCAAGAGCTTCAATGTAGTCGTAATCGATACCTGTTGCTTCATCGTCACCAAGTTCTTTAGCTTTGGCTTGGGCTTCAAAGCGACTAAGTTGGTCGATTGGGTCGTTCAACTCGGTAAAGGCATTACCGTATTCCTTGGTCATAATGAAGAGCTCAAAACGGTCAGTAAAGCGGTTGTCTTCAGGATTTTTCTTAGCGAGTGGAGACACAGCTACTGGATGACCATAGACAAAGGTTGGTTGAATCAAGGTTTCTTCAACGAACTCTTCAAAGAAGGCGTTGATAATGTGACCAACTTCAGTGTAGTGTTTTTCAACTGGAACTTTCTTCTCAGCAGCGATAGCTTTAGCTTCCTCGAAAGTCATGTCTTGCCAGAAGTCTACACCAGTAATTTCCTTGATAGCATCTACCATGTGAACACGTTTAAATGGTTCGTTGATCTTAATTTCAGTACCTTGATAGTTAACTGGACCATCACCTTTAACTGATTTAGCAGCGTGTTGGATAATACCTTCCGTCAAGTCCATGATATCTTGGAAGTCTGCATAAGCTTGGTAAACTTCGATAGAAGTGAATTCAGGGTTGTGAGTAGCGTCCATTCCTTCGTTACGGAAGATACGGCCAATTTCATAGACACGTTCCATACCACCAACGATAAGACGTTTTAAGTGAAGCTCGGTCGCGATACGAAGCACCATGTCAATGTTCTGTGCATTGTGGTGAGTGATAAATGGACGAGCAGCAGCACCACCGGCTTCATTATGAAGAACAGGTGTTTCCACTTCAAGGAAACCTTTTTGATCTAGATAACGACGGATTTCAGAGATGATTTTTGAACGAGTGACAAAGCGCTCAAAGCTTTCACGGTTAGAAATCAAGTCAAGGTAACGTTTACGATAAATTGTTTCAACGTCTGTCAAACCGTGGAATTTCTCAGGAAGTGGGCGAAGTGCTTTAGACAAGTGAGTGATATGAGTTGCCTTGATAGAGAGTTCACCCATATCCGTACGCATGACTTCACCTTCGACACCGAGGAAGTCACCGAGGTCAGCCTTTTTGAATATTTCGTAGTTTTCTTCACCGACTTCGTCTTTACGAACGTAGATCTGGATTTGACCTTCTCGGTCTTGAAGATGGGCAAAGCCGACTTTCCCTTTACCACGTTTAGTTACTAAGCGTCCAGCGATAGTAGCAGTTTCGTTTAATTCATGTAATTGTTCTTTATCAAGTTCTGCAAATTTGTCTTTTAGTTCTTGTGAGTTAGCAGTACGTTCAAAACGTTTTCCGAAGGGATCGATTCCTTGTTCACGGAGCGCAGCCATTTTTTCACGGCGAACGATCTGCTGGTCATTTAGTTCTTCCATATGTTCTGTAGACATGGGTTCCTCCTAATTTTACTCAAAATTTGATACGATGAGTCATTTTTTGCGATACTCCCATTTTATCATAAATAGCAGAGAAATTCACGGATATTCTTTGAAAACTAAAAAGAACTTGACTATTAAGATCAAGTTCCATTATTTTCTTTGATAGGAAGTGTCATTCCATCTTTCCAGAGTGAAGGTTTCAAAATCATCGGTCTCTAAAACTGTCAGACTAGCATTGGCCAAGCCTCCATCTTTGCGGAGGTGAGCTTCTTTATAGCCTAAAAGTGTACGAAGGCTAGCAGTGAGATTTGCCCCATGCCCGACAATCAAAATTCTTTCAGCCGGACTTTCTTTCAGAGATTTGATAAACTGAATGGTTCGCTGAGTCGTAGAGTAGAGAGATTCGGCTTCAAACATCTTCGTATCAAACTGGGCCAGATTAGAGCGAAAGGCCTTGATTTGTTGTGGGTAAATGGCATTGAGCGTAGAGATTTTTAATCCCTCTAGTTTGCCAAGTTGCCATTCACGTAGGTCAGGAATGCTTTTTAAAGGACAAGGGGCCTGGAGTTGACTTTGGATAATTTCAGCAGACTTAACTGCTCTGGGTAAGTCACTAGAATAAATCGTATCAAAATGAATTTCCTTGAGATGTTGACCCAGTTGTTTTAGGATGTCAATGGACTCTGGAAGAAGGGGAGAATCACCGCTAGCGCCTTGAAAACGTCCTTCAAGATTCCAGACAGTTCGACCATGACGGACAAAATAGAGTTTCATCAGTTGTTTTCCTCCAAGATATCAGCAAAGTCTGCTTTTACAAAGGTGGCTAAGTCTTGAGGTCGGATGATGATACTGTGCCCGACTTCCCCAGCAGAGACAATCATTTGGTCCAAATCCAAAGCAGTCTGATCAATAAAAATTGGATAATTGTGTTTCTGACGAATACCGACAGGGTTGTTAGCTCCATGAACATAGCCTGTCGTTTTTTCTAAGTCTTTTTGAGGAATCATGTTCACTTTTTTATTGCCAGAAACCTTTGCTAGTTTTTTCTCAGCGAGGTGTTCTGTTATGGGAACGATTCCGATGATTGGCCCCGTTTTGTCCCCTAATAGAGCCAAGGTTTTAAAGATATGTGTTCGATCATATTCCGAAGGAAGTTCACCCTCAAGCGCGTTGATCTGAATACCAGTATGGTCAATACCCGCCTTGGTCAAGATTTGTTCGACCAAGGTTTTTTTAATCTTAACTTTCTTTGCCATTATTTATACTTATCCTCCAATTGACTCATCCAGATACCAAGCCATATACCAAGCGCAAAGAAGAAGGCAACGAGAACATAGCTCACAATGGAAAGTCCAGAGTATTGGATACTTTCAGCATTTCCAGCATTTGGAATCAAAATTAAAAGAGTACTTGAAAGAACAATGCCGATGATAAAGTGATAAACACGGGAGTGATAGTTGTTTAAGGCATGGTCCATCAATTTTGAAAAAATGATGAGGGTTGCCCCTGCACCAATCCCAATAGGAAGGAAGGTACCGAATAAATCAAAGGTCTTAAAACCAGTTAGCATTGGAGCGTACAGTCCTAAAATCAAGAGTAGATTTGAAGGACTTAAACCAGGCACCAAGATACCAAGTGCCAACAGAACTCCCGCTAGGATGAAGCTAGCGAAACTGGCACTGAGTGAACCAACAACAAAGTTTAGCGCGTAGAGCCCGACTCCTGAAAGGATAAAGGTGATCCAGAACCAGACTAGGTCAATCTTATCGCGATCAGATTCTCGAGTAGATTCTCTAAGGAGGCTAGGTACTGTACCAATAATAGCTCCTGCAAAACTCCACAAAACATAGACTTGGTAATTTTCTAGCAGATACTCGATTGGATAAGAAAACAAACCAATGCCTAGCAACATCCCGATTGCTACTGGGATAAAGTATAGGACATTCTCTTTAAAATCCTTAAAAGGATGAGCCAGAAAGCTAATCATTCGCTCGTAGATCCCCAAAATAGCTGCTAAAACACCACCTGAAATTCCAGGTAGGATAAATCCTAAGGCGATGACTATTCCCTTAATAACTCTTGCAATCCATGAAAACATCATAAAATCCTCAATTTCATAAAATTCTTTCTCTATTCTATCAATTATAACACAGACGAGAAGAAAATGAAAAAACAAGTGAAAAAGAGAGCAATTTTCACTTGTCTTATGGTCTTAAAAATAGTTTTCTAAAGGTTTCTTCTTTTTCCTTCAAGGTAGAAATGAGATTAATATCTAAATGATGCTCAAATCCTGCAATTTTTCCTTTGGAGGTATACTGATGGAGGTCATAGTCTAAACTGGTATTGGGTGTTGTTTCAAAGTAACCAGAGTCTGTCCCGTAGGAAGGAATCCAAATAGCAGTAAACTTATCTGTATTGATACTGTGTTCTTGCATGAAGTAAACTCCAATATAGATTCCGATGTTTTTAGCACCTAAAGATTCCAGTTTAGCACGAAAGGCTTCAACCCCTTCATTCATATCAGACATTGTTTTTTCTTCCACGTCCAACCAATAGTAACTAGGGTTGTAAGGAGAAGCAGCATTATAGAAAACTTCAGCAGCTTTTTCCATTTCTTCCTTGCTGGGGCTAGCTAGATAGGCATAGACTCCAACTGGGACATTACGCTTTTGAAATTCTGTAATATGACTTTTATAGGCTTTATCAATACCATTGGCATAAGCCGCATTATTTGTTTCAGTATGTTGAGCCCCATTGTGGACGCGAACAATAACACCTGAAATATTTTGAGACAAGGTATCATAGTTGATTTCCTCAGGTCTTTGCCAACCAGAGACATCAATAATAGGTTTGTCAAGATTATGCAAGGCCTGATTTTCAACCTGGACTGCATTGGGTTTTGACTTGATAGGATGGTCTTCATAAGTTGGTCTATTGAGGATCAAAATAGCTATAAATATAGTAAATAAAGTAAAAATAATAGCTGGATGAATCTTTTTTCTCATATTTAAATAGTTTAACGTAAATAGATAAAAAAATCAAAGAAAACATCGGAAAAAGTGAATATATGGGCGTCTTTTCCCTATTTCTCTGTTTGTTTACTCCTAAGAAACTAAATTATGGTATAATATAAGGGAATTTCTAGAGAAAAGAGAAGATTATGTCAAATTATGCCATTATTTTAGCAGCGGGTAAAGGTACTCGCATGAAATCAGATCTTCCAAAGGTACTTCACAAAGTAGCTGGAATTTCGATGTTGGAACATGTTTTTCGTAGTGTTGGTGCTATTCAACCTGAAAAAACAGTTACTGTAGTTGGTCACAAGGCAGAGCTAGTTGAGCAAGTATTAGCCGGTCAGACAGACTTTGTTACCCAATCAGAACAACTAGGAACTGGGCATGCTGTCATGATGGCAGAGCCTATTCTCCAAAATCGTACAGGCCACACCTTGGTTATCGCTGGAGATACTCCTCTGATTACAGGTGAAAGCTTGAAAAACCTCTTGGATTTCCATATCAATCACAAAAATGTGGCGACGATTTTAACAGCTGAAGCAGCTGATCCTTTTGGATATGGTCGTATCGTCCGTAACGATAATGCTGAAGTTCTTCGTATTGTTGAGCAGAAAGATGCCACAGACTTTGAAAAGCAAATTAAGGAAATCAATACAGGAACTTATGTATTTGACAATGAACGTCTTTTTGAGGCTCTTAAAAACATCAACACCAACAATGCCCAAGGTGAGTACTATATTACTGACGTGATTGGTATTTTCCGTAATGCTGGTGAAAAGGTTGGGGCCTATACTCTCAAGGATTTTGATGAAAGCCTTGGTGTAAATGACCGTGTAGCTCTTGCTACTGCAGAAGCAGTTATGCGTCGCCGCATCAATCAAAAGCACATGGTTAATGGTGTTAGTTTTGTCAATCCGGAAGCAACTTACATCGACATTGATGTTGAGATTGCTCCCGAAGTCCAAATCGAAGCTAATGTTACCTTGAAAGGTCAAACGAAGATTGGTGCTGAGACTGTTTTGACAAACGGTACTTACGTAGTGGATAGCACTATCGGAGCTGGAGCTGTGATTACGAATTCCATGATTGAGGAAAGTACGGTTGCAGATGGCGTGACTGTAGGTCCTTATGCCCATATCCGACCAGGTTCAAGTCTGGCTGCTCAAGTTCACATTGGAAATTTTGTTGAAGTAAAAGGATCTTCAATCGGTGAAAATACCAAGGCGGGTCATTTGACTTATATTGGAAACTGTGAAGTGGGTAGCAACGTTAATTTTGGTGCAGGAACTATTACAGTCAACTACGATGGTAAAAACAAATACAAAACTGTCATTGGCAATAATGTCTTTGTTGGCTCAAACTCAACTATTATTGCTCCTGTAGAACTTGGGGATAATTCTCTAGTTGGAGCAGGTTCAACCATTACCAAGAATGTTCCTGCTGATGCCATTGCTATCGGCCGTGGACGTCAGGTCAACAAAGATGAATATGCGACTCGCCTCCCTCATCATCCAAAGAACCAGTAGGAGTCTGTCATGGAATTTGAAGAAAAAACGATTAGTCGGAAGGAAATCTATCAAGGTCCTATTTTCAAACTAGTACAAGACCAGGTGGAGCTACCAGAAGGAAAGGGGACTGCCCAACGTGACTTGATTTTTCACAATGGAGCTGTTTGTGTACTAGCTGTGACAGCTGAGGACAAAATCGTTCTCGTTAAGCAATACCGAAAGGCAATCGAGGCGATTTCTTATGAGATTCCTGCTGGTAAACTAGAACTTGGTGAAAATGCTGATCCAATGGCGGCGGCCCTTCGTGAATTGGAAGAAGAAGTTGCCTACACAGCTAAGTTAGAACTGTTGTACGATTTCTATTCTGCGATTGGATTTTGTAATGAAAAACTAAAACTCTACCTCGCTAGTGATTTGGTCAAGGAGGAAAATCCTCGCCCACAAGATGATGATGAAACTTTGGAAGTTTTAGAAGTAAGCCTAGAGGAAGCCAAGAACCTGATCCAGTCAGGTCATATCTGTGATGCCAAGACCATTATGGCGATTCAGTACTGGGAACTACAAAAGAAATAGAGGAGCAACCCATGGGAAAACCTTTATTAACAGACGAAATGATTGAACGTGCCAACCGTGGTGAGAAAATATCAGGACCACCTCTTCAAGATGATGAGGAAACAAAGATCCTACCAACGTCTTCACAGCATTTTGGTTATTCACGTTCTACAGACCACGGTTTTAGTCAAGATACCTTAACAATCGAAGTAGAGCCAACGATTCATAAGAGTCGCCGCATTGAGAATACCAAGAGAAATGTTTTTAATTCGAAACTCAATCGTATCTTGTTTGCAGTCATCCTACTTTTGATTTTGTTAATTTTAGCGATGAAACTCTTGTAATTGAAAGGACTTGAAATGAAAATTGGAATCATTGCTGCCATGCCAGAAGAACTCGTATATTTGACTCAGAATTTGGAAAAACCTAAAGAAGTCCAAGTCTTAGGAAATACTTACTACACTGGCTCTGTTGGCAATACAGAAGTCGTTCTAGTTCAGAGTGGGATTGGAAAGGTCATGTCGGCTATGAGTGTAGCAGTGTTAGCTGACCATTTTCAGGTAGAAGCTATCATCAATACAGGATCAGCAGGTGCTCTTGCTGAAGGGATTGCTGTTGGAGATCTAGTGATTGCGGATAAGTTGGCTTATCATGATGTGGATGTGACTGCTTTTGGCTACGCTTATGGTCAGATGGCTGGTCAGCCTCTTTACTTTGAATCTGATAAGAAGTTTATCGCTAGGATTAAAGAAAACTTATCTCAGTTAGAACAGACCTGGCACCTAGGCTTGATTGCTACAGGGGACAGTTTTATAGCTGGAGATGATAAGATTGCTAGTATCAAATCCCACTTCCCAGATGTTCTAGCTGTTGAGATGGAGGGTGCAGCCATTGCTCAGGCAGCTCAGGCTCTTGGCTTACCTTTCCTAGTCATTCGAGCTATGAGTGACAATGCCAATCACGAGGCCTCTATCTCATTCGATGAGTTTATCATTGAAGCTGGACGTCGTTCTGCCCAAGTCTTACTAGCCTTTTTAAAGGCCTTAGATTAAGCGGAAATTTGACAGTTTATCTAGCTTATGATAAGATTTAAATAAAGAAAAGCTAGAAAACGTTTCAGAGGATATTATGAGTATTGAAATGACCGTCAGTGAGATTGCAGAGGTCTTAGGACTATCTCGTCAAGCAATCAACAATCGTGTCAAAGAACTTCCAGAAGAGGACACGAAAAAAAATGACAAAGGTGTAACTGTAGTTACTCGAAGTGGCTTGATCAAGCTAGAAGAAATCTACAAAAAAACAATTTTTGAAGATGAGCCTGTCAGTGATGATGTCAAACAACGTGAACTGATGGAAATCTTGGTTGATGAGAAAAATGCTGAAATTCTTCGTTTGTACGAGCAACTCAAGGCAAAAGACCGCCAGTTATCAGAAAAAGATGAACAGATGCGTATTAAAGACCGCCAGATTGCTGAAAAGGACAAACAGTTGGACCAACAGCAACAGTTAACTCTTCAAGCCATGAAGGATCAAGAAACCTTGAAACTCGAGTTGGACCAAGCAAAAGAAGAAGTCCAAGCAACCAAAAAAGGCTTTTTTGCTCGCCTTTTTGGAGGAAAATAAAGAAGCTGTTTGGGTTACTCACTAACCTAATGGCTTCTTTTATTATTTATAGTTTAGTTTGGGTAGTAATTGAGGTAAATAATGGAAAAATTAAGAGATTATATCGCCTTTGATTTGGAATTCAATCAACACGAGGGGGTTACCCATTTAATTCAAGTATCAGCAGTCCGCTTTCAAGATGGGCAAGAATATGCTGCTTTTGATTCTTATGTTTATACTACAGCCCCATTGAAGAGTTTTATCAATGGTTTGACTGGAATCACAGCTGAAACCTTAAAAGATGCGCCAAAAGTAGAACAAGTTTTAAAGGACTTTCAAGCATTTGTTGGCGACTTACCTATTGTTGGTTACAATGCGGCTAAGAGTGATTTGCCTATTCTTTTGGAGCATGGTATTGATTATCGTGACCAGTATAAGGTTGATCTATATGAGGAGGCTTTTGAACGCCGTAGTTCTGATCTACACGGCATCGCTAATCTTAAATTGCAAACTGTTGCAAATTTTTTAGGCTTTCATGGTAAGTCACATAATAGTTTAGAAGATGCTCGCATGACGGCGCGTGTTTACGAAGCTTTTTTGGAATCGGATGAAGGAAAGCTATTAATAGAAGACCAGAGTAGTTTTTCTATGAATAATCCTTTCGGTGGCTTAGATTTATCCCAATTTTTAGACTAGGAGTGCTTATGAAACCTGAAAAACCTAAAAAGCTAGGTTTTAGGAAGATATACTATAACCTAGATAAGATTTTATTTCTATTTTTCTTGATATTTATGATGGTTGAGTTTGTCTGGCTACCATTAAATTCATGGATTGCTGGCATCCTTCTGAGACAAACCGGCTATTTGTTTATCTCCTACAATAACTTTTGGGCGATTATACAAGGCTCGCCATTTATCAGTTTAGCCTTTCTCATCTTAATTGCAATCAATCTCCTGGTTGCCTATTTCCAGATTTGTCTTTTGTTTATAGGAGCTCGTCACCTTCTCTATCATGAAAAGAGAACTTTAATTGAGTACAGTAGAAAAGTATTTCACCAGAGCTTTCTATTCGTTAAGCGACTGAGCTTTTGTAAGATGGCCTTTGTCTTTTTTTACATTGCTTTGCTTTTCCCGTTCATCCGTAAGATTTTAAAAATCTACTACCTCAACAAGATTATTATCCCTGATTTTATTGTGAATTATTGGGAAGGTAAGCATTGGCTGGTAGGTCTGATGATCATAGCATCCGCTTGGATCTTTCTCTACATCTCTGTCCGATTTATGTTTGCCCTTCCTAAGATTCTCTTTGAAAGAAAGACCGTAAGAGAAAGTGTGAAATATAGTCTCCAAAAGACAAAGAAAAATGTCCTTTTCTTCTCTTGGCATCTCTTACTCATTATCATTAAAACGTATCTCTTCTTCTTTGGTTTGTTAATTCCTTTGCTTTTTGCGCAAGCAGTGATGGATAATCTAACTCAAAAAGAGTCCTTGATTCTCGGTGTGATTAATTTTGTCTTGATTAAAAATTTCCATTACATGACCCTGACTTATTTCCTAGTGAAGTTTGTTTCCTTCCTTACAGGAGAAGAGCTAGAGATTATGCCAAGGCGAAAGAAAGATCATCTGATGAGATGGGGTGTCATGGGGTGTGCAAGCATCATTTTTGCCATAGAAGGCTACGTTTATCTGGAATCTCCGGATACCAATACACCTTTAGTGATTTCGCACAGAGGAGTAAGTAATAAAAACGGTGTTCAAAATACTGTGCAGTCTTTAGAAAAAACAGCTCAACTAAAACCAGATCTCATTGAAATGGATGTGCAGGAAACGAAAGACGGTCAGTTCGTGATGATGCACGATGCCAACCTCAAAAATTTAACAGGTATTAATGCTACACCGCAAGATTTGACTCTGGATGAATTAACAAATACAGATATTTACGAGAATGGTTATCAAACAAAGATTTCAAGCTTTGATGCCTATTTAGAGCGTGCAAATGCTTTAAACCAAAAATTGCTGATTGAGATTAAAACCAGTAAAAAAGATAGTCCGCAAATGATGGACCATTTCCTCGAAAAGTATGGGGCGACTATCAAGAAATATGGACATCAGATGCAATCACTAGACTATCATGTGATTGATAAGGTGTTGACTTATGATTCTGAAATTCCAGTTTACTTCATTCTTCCCTATAACAGTATCTTCCCAAGAACCAAGGCAACGGGTTACACTATGGAGTACTCGACTTTGGATGAATACTTTGTCAATAAACTCTGGACTACTGATCAGAGACTCTACGTTTGGACCGTAAATGGTTCGGAGGCATTTGATAAAGCAGTTCGTCTCGGTGCAGATGGCATGATTACTGATGATCTTGAAATGGTCCAGTCACAAGTCACAATGGCTCAAGACGATCCGGAATATACGGAATTACTCTTAAAGAAAGCAATGGAATTCTTTGATTTCTAAGAAAAAAAGAGAAACATCTGTTTCTCTTTTTTTGTGGATTAGAAAGGCAATTTTCCAGCGAAAGCACCGAGTTTCTTCTTAGTCGTTTCATCAATTTGTTCAAGAGCAGCGTTAATCGCCTGAGCAGTCATGTCAGAAAGTGTTTCGAGATCTTCTGGGTCAACAACGGCTGGGTTAAAGTTGATGCTTACAACTTTCTTATCACCAGTTAAGGTTGCTTGGACAAGGTCCTGGGCTGATTTTCCAACAAATTCCATGGCAGCGAGTTCTGCTTGGCTTTGTTCCATTTGTTTTTGAAGTTTTTGTGCTTGACGCATCATGTTTTGCATGTTCATCATGGCGGTTTACAGTTTCCTTTTTCTATTATTTTCTTTTTTATTTTATCAATTTTAGGGGCAAAAGTCTATTATTTGTTTAATTCATGAGATATATAACCTTTTATAATGAGTCTCTCAAACAACTTTTAAGAAATTTACTATGCACACCTAGTATTCTTTGCTAAACAAATAATTTCATTTAAGCTTTCTTTAAGGTTTCTATTATATTCTAAAGAACTCTATATTAACCGAACGTTGGACGGATAATATAGAGGATAACCTATTTTTATTTCTTAATTTGTTATGGTCTTTCTGGATTTAGTAACACATTGTTCACTTTTTACCTTAAATGATGTGTTGATTATACTAAATGACGCTCTGTCTTTTCTTCATGATAGAGGCAGATTGTGATATAATAGATGGTAATGAGTTTTTTAGAATAAACTAAAGGAGAATATAAATGATCTATGCAGGAATCCTAGCCGGAGGAACTGGCACACGCATGGGAATCAGTAATTTACCAAAACAATTCTTGGAGTTGGGTGATAGACCTATTTTGATCCACACAATTGAAAAATTTGTCTTAGAACCAAGTATTGAAAAAATTGTAGTTGGAGTTCATGGAGATTGGGTGTCACACGCTGAGGACCTAGTTGACAAGTATCTTTCTCTCCACAAGGATCGTATCATCATTACAAAGGGTGGTGCTGATCGCAATACCAGTATCGAGAAGATTATAGAAGCTATTGATGCCTATCGTCCAATCACTCCAGAAGATATTGTGATTACCCACGACTCTGTTCGTCCTTTTATCACACTTCGCATGATTCAGGACAATATCAAACTGGCGCAAAATCATGATGCGGTTGACACAGTAGTAGAAGCAGTTGATACCATTGTTGAAAGTACTAATGGTCAGTTTATCACGGATATTCCAAATCGTGCACACCTCTATCAAGGTCAAACACCTCAGACATTCCGCTGCAAGGATTTCATGGATTTGTATGGTTCCCTATCTGATCAAGAAAAGGAAATCCTGACGGATGCATGTAAGATTTTTGTTATCAAAGGAAAAGACGTTGCCCTAGCTAAAGGGGAATATTCAAATCTTAAAATCACAACTGTGACAGACTTGAAAATCGCGAAAAGCATGATTGAGAAAGACTAAGGCTATGATTAATCAAATTTATCAACTGACCAAACCAAAGTTTATCAATGTAAAATACCAAGAAGAGGACATTGATCAGGAGAATCATATCCTGATTCGTCCAAATTATATGGCGGTTTGTCATGCGGATCAACGTTACTATCAAGGAAAACGCGATCCAAAGATATTGGCTAAAAAGCTTCCTATGGCGATGATTCACGAGTCTTGTGGAACTGTTATTTCCGATCCAACTGGGACTTATGAAGTTGGTCAAAAGGTAGTTATGATTCCCAATCAACCGCCTATGCAGAGTGACAAGGAGTTCTACGAGAACTACATGACAGGAACCTACTTCCTATCTAGTGGTCACGATGGCTTTATGCGAGAATTTGTCTCTCTTCCAAAAGACCGAGTCGTTTCTTATAATGATATCGAAGACACAGTTGCAGCAATAACTGAGTTTGTAAGTGTTGGCATGCATGCTATGGATCGATTCCTGCATCTTGCTCATAGAAAGAGAGAGCGCATCGCTGTTATTGGAGATGGTAGTTTGGCCTTTGTGGTTGCGAATATTATCAATTACACCTTGCCAGAAGCAGAGATTATCGTGATTGGTCGCCATTGGGAAAAATTGGAGCTCTTCTCTTTTGCAAAAGAGTGCTATATTACTGATAATATCCCAGAGGATTTGACCTATGATCATGGATTTGAGTGCTGTGGTGGGGATGGTACAGGCCCAGCTATCAATGACTTGATTCGCTATATTCGTCCACAGGGAACGATTCTCATGATGGGTGTGAGTGAATACAAGGTTAATATCAATACACGAGATGCTTTGGAAAAAGGATTGTTATTAGTGGGATCGTCTCGCTCTGGACGTGTTGATTTTGAGAAAGCCATTCAAATGATGGAAGTCAAGAAGTTTGCGAATCGTCTGAAAAATATTCTTTATGTTGAAGAACCAGTGAGAGAAATCAAGGACATTCACCGTGTCTTTGCTACAGACCTAAATACTGCTTTCAAAACAGTATTTAAGTGGGAAGTGTAGAAGATGGAGGTTAATTGTGGAGAAACTCATCAAAGAAAAAATTTCTTCTTTACTATCTGATGAAGAGGAAGTACTCAGTGTTGAACAGTTGGGAGGCATGACCAACCAAAACTATTTGGTTAAAACAACCAACAAACAGTATATTGTGAAATTTTTTGGTAAAGGGACTGAAAAACTCATCAATCGTCAAAATGAAAAGTACAATCTTGAACTTTTAGAGGATTTAGATTTAGATGTCAAAAATTATCTCTTTGATATTGAGTCAGGGATTAAAGTAAATGAGTACATCGAATCAGCAGTAACTCTTGATTCAACATCAATTAAGTCCAAGTTTGAAAAGATTGCACCAATTTTACAAACCATCCACGCTTCAGGGAAAGAATTAAGAGGAGAATTTGCTCCTTTTGAGGAAATCAGCAAATATGAATCCTTGATTGAGGGACCTATCCCTTATGAAAACTATGAAGCTGTAAGAAAAGATGTATTTTCACTAGAAAAGAGATTGGCTGATTTGGGTGTTGATAGAAAGTCCTGTCACATCGATTTGGTACCAGAAAACTTTATCGAGTCACCACAAGGTCGTTTGTATTTGATTGACTGGGAATACTCTTCTATGAATGACCCGATGTGGGATTTGGCAGCTCTTTTCTTAGAGTCTGAATTTACAAAGCAAGAGGAAGATGATTTCCTTTCCTACTATGAAAGTGACAAAACGCCTGTATCACGTGAGAAGATTCGTATCTATAAAATCTTGCAAGATACTATCTGGAGTTTGTGGACAGTGTACAAAGAAGCTCAAGGAGCTGATTTTGGAGATTATGGTATCAACCGTTACCAAAGAGCTGTCAAAGGTTTGACTTATTATGGAGGTTAGGATGAAGAATAAAAATGGTGTTTCCTTTGGTCTGCTCTCTGGAATTTTCTGGGGATTAGGTCTAACGATTAGTGCTTATATCTTTTCTATTTTTACAAATCTTTCACCTTTTGTTGTGGCTGCTGCTCATGATTTCTTGAGTATCTTTATCTTGTTAGCTTTTCTTTTGGTAAAAGAAAGAAAAGTTCGTCTTTCGATTTTCTTAAATATTCGAAATGTGAGTGTTATAATCGGTGCTTTACTAGCAGGACCTATAGGTATGCAGGCCAATCTTTATGCGGTTAAATATATCGGTAGTTCACTAGCTTCATCTGTATCCGCTATTTACCCAGCAGTTTCAGTTTTGCTCGCCTTCTTCATTTTGAAACACAAGGTTTCAAAGAATACAGTATTCGGTGTTTTCTTGATTATTGCAGCGATCATTGCTCAAACCTACAAGGTTGAACAAGTTAACTCGTTTTACATTGGGATTCTTTGTGCCCTTATCTGTGCCATTGCCTGGGGGAGTGAAAGTGTTCTCAGCTCCTATGCTATGGAAAGTGATTTAAGTGAAATTGAAGCCTTGTTAATTCGACAAGTAACCTCATTCTTATCCTATCTTGTGATTGTGCTCTTTTCTCACCATTCATTTGCAGAAGTGGCAGATGGGCAGTTACTAGGCCTCTTGCTTGTCTTTGCGGCCTTTAATATGATTTCCTACTTAGCTTATTATATCGCCATTAATCGTTTGCAACCTGCAAAAGCGACAGGTTTGAATGTGAGCTATGTAGTCTGGACTGTCTTATTTGCAGTTATTTTCTTGGGTGCACCGCTAGATATGCTGACAATTATCACTTCACTTATTGTTATGGCTGGTGTTTATATTATTATTAAAGAATAAAGGAGATTCGTGTGAAAGCGATTATTTTGGCAGCAGGCTTAGGAACTCGTCTACGCCCTATGACTGAAAATACCCCAAAAGCTTTGGTTAAGGTTAATCAAAAACCCTTGGTAGAATACCAAATTGAGTTTTTGAAAGAGAGAGGAATTGATGAGATTATTATCGTTGTCGGTTACCTCAAAGAACAATTTGACTACCTAAAAGAAAAATATGGTGTCCGTTTAGTCTTTAACGACAAGTATGCTGATTACAATAACTTTTACTCACTTTATCTAGTAAAAGAAGATTTGGCTAACAGCTATGTCATCGATGCAGATAACTATCTTTTCAAAAATATGTTTCGAAACGATCTTAAACGTTCTACCTATTTCAGTGTTTATCGCGAAGACTGTACCAACGAGTGGTTCTTAGTTTATGGTGATGACTACAAGGTTCAAGACATTATTGTTGATAGCAAGGCTGGTCGCATTCTGAGCGGAGTATCATTCTGGGATGCACCAACTGCTGAGAAGATTGTTGGCTTTATTGACAAAGCTTACGAAAGTGGTGAATTTGTTGATCTCTACTGGGACAACATGGTTAAGGATAATATCAAAGAATTGGATGTCTATGTCGAAGAATTAGAAGGAAATAGCATCTATGAAATTGATAGTGTAAAAGATTACCATAAATTAGAAGAGATTTTATCTACTATTGAGTAAGGAAATAGAAGAAGGCTTGGGCCTTCTTTTTTTGTGTATTTTATAACAAGAATGTTTGATATTGATTGTATTCTTTAAATGAAACAAAAATTACAAAAAAATGAACAAAATAAAACAAAAATTATTGACAACGATTTCATATAGTGTTATACTTATTACATAAAAGATAATTGAAAGAAGGGAAAATGTTATGGGATTAGATCATTTCTTTGACAAAAACCTGGTGTTTTGCTTAGAAGCGGATAATCAAGAACAACTCTTTGATCAGGTAGCAAGCTTGTTGGAAGAACGAGAAATTGTCACTCCAACTTATCGTGAAGCCTTGATCACGCGTGAAAAGTCATTTCCAACTGGCTTAGATATGGAATTTCTAGGTAAGGACTTGCCAAATGTTGCGATTCCTCATACAGATATTGTTCATAATCTAGCTGAGAAAGTAGTGGTTGTTCGATTAGAAAAACCAGTAACTTTTCACAATATGATTGCTCCTGATAAGGAAGTAGAAGTATCCCTACTCTTCTTTATCATTAACAACTCAAGTTCAAGTCAAACAAATATTCTGGCTCAGTTGATGGACTTTTTCACAGGAAATGGACATCTGGAAGATCTATCAAAAATTTCCGAACCAGAAAAACTTTATGCTTACATTGCTGAAGCAACCGCTTAATCTTGTCTATTAAAAAATAAAATCGGAGGAAATCCAAATGATTAAAATTCTTGCTGCCTGCGGTGCAGGTGTTAACTCAAGTCACCAAATTAAAAGTGCTCTAGAAGAAGAACTTTCAAACCGTGGTTATGATGTTCACTGTGATGCAGTCATGGTGAAAGATGTAAACGAAGACCTTATCAAGGGCTACGATATCTTTACACCAATCGCTGCAACTGACCTTGGTTTTGAACCTGGTATTCCAGTAATTGAAGCTGGACCAATCTTGTTCCGTATTCCAGCGATGAGCGCTCCAGTATTTGACAATATTGAAGCAGCTATCAAAGAACACGGACTAAGCTAATTTATTCTTTATCTTGTTAACATTCATATAACTAAAAAAACGGGAGGAACTATTATGGATGTCATTATCGAACTAGCCAATAAGATTTTCAAGCCAGTCTTGGAAATGGGTGGTCCTATCATCATGCTGATCATCTTGACAGTATTGGCTTTACTATTTGGAGTGAAATTCTCCAAAGCGCTTGAAGGTGGTATCAAACTTGCCATCGCCCTTACTGGTATCGGTGCTATCATCGGTATGCTCAATGGAGCTTTCTCAGCATCACTTGCAAAATTCGTTGAAAATACTGGTATTCAATTGAACATCACTGACGTTGGTTGGGCACCACTTGCAACCATCACTTGGGGATCTGCATGGACACTTTACTTCTTGCTTGTAATGTTGATTGTCAACATTGTGATGCTTGCAATGAAGAAAACAGATACACTTGACGTCGATATCTTCGATATCTGGCACTTGTCAATCACTGGTCTTTTGATCAAATGGTACGCAGACAACAATGGAGTTAGCCAAGGGGTTTCACTCTTCATCGCAACTGCAGCAGTTGTCCTTGTAGGTATTTTGAAAATCATCAACTCTGATTTGATGAAACCAACTTTCGACGACCTTCTTAATGCACCAAGTTCATCACCAATGACTTCAACTCACATGAACTACATGATGAACCCAGTTATCATGGTCTTGGATAAAATCTTTGATAAAGTATTGCCTGGTCTCGATAAATATGACTTTGACGCTGCAAAATTGAACAAAAAAATCGGTTTCTGGGGATCTAAATTCTTTATCGGTTTCATCCTTGGTATTGTTATTGGTTTGATGGGGACTCCACACCCAGTTGCTGGAGTAGAAGGAGCTGATAAATGGGAACTTGTTATTAAAGGTTGGTTGAGCCTTGGTTTGACTGCCGGTGTAGCTTTGGAACTCTTCTCACTTATCGGATCATGGTTCATCGCAGCCGTAGAACCACTCTCACAAGGTATTACAAACGTTGCTACTAAACGTCTTCAAGGACGTAAATTCAACATCGGTCTTGACTGGCCTTTCATCGCTGGTCGCGCTGAAATCTGGGCTTGTGCTAACGTACTTGCTCCAATCATGCTAGTAGAAGCTGTGCTTCTTTCAAACGTCGGTAATGGTATCTTGCCACTTGCAGGTATCATCGCTATGGGTGTGACTCCAGCTCTCTTGGTTGTTACACGTGGTAAATTGCTCCGTATGATTATCTTCGGAACACTCTTGTTGCCTCTCTTCCTTCTTTCTGGTACTCTTATCGCTCCATTTGCAACTGAACTTGCTAAAGGTGTAGGTGCCTTCCCAGAAGGTGTGAGCCAAACTCAATTGATTACCCACTCAACTCTTGAAGGACCAATTGAAAAACTATTTGGTTGGGCAATCGGTAATGCTACAACAGGTGATATCAAAGCAATCCTTGGTGCAGCAGTCTTCCTTGTATTCTATGTAGGTATCTTTGCTTGGTATAGAAAACAAATGATCAAACGTAACGAAGAATACGCAGCAAATGCTAAATAATTCGCTCCTATAAAATGTAAATTGTGAAAACTAGGTTGTTAATTTCCTACATTGGGAGTGGCAACCTAGTTTTTTATATAAAAATCTAAAAATAGTTGGAGAATATTATGGTAATTGAAATCAAATCAGACCAGTTAACGGTCCAGTTTAAAATCTTAGGTGGCGCCTTGTCGTCAATCAAGGACCGAGAAGGCATTGAGTATTTGTGGCAAGGAGATGCCACTTACTGGAGTGGACAAGCGCCAGTACTTTTTCCAATCTGTGGCTCTTTAAGAGAAGATACAGCCTTCTACAGTCATGCAGATGGAACAGAGACGAAAGGAAACATTCCTCGCCATGGTTTGGTCCGTAAAAAAGAATTTGAGTTGGTTGATCAAACAGAAAACAGCGTAACCTTTGCTATCGAAGATGATGAGAATACTTATCAAAACTATCCTTATCATTTCCGCCTTGAAATCACTTATAAGGTTACTGGCAAGACAGTTCGTACTCAATACAAGATTTTCAATAAAGAAACCAGCAAGGTCCTGCCATACTTTATTGGTGGACATCCAGGCTTTAATTGCCCTCTACTAGATGGCGAAACTTATGAAGATTACTATTTAGAGTTTGAGAAAGAAGAGACTTGCTCTGTTCCCCGTCCTTTCCCAGAAACAGGAATGTTAGACTTCCAAGATAGAAGTTTATGGTTGGATGGGCAAAAAGAATTAGACCTTAGCTATGATTTGTTTAGCACAGATGCAGTGACTTTGGATGAGTTGCAATCCAGAACAATTGCGCTTCGTTCTCGTAAGCATGAGAAGGGATTAAAAGTACACTTCCAAGAGTTCTCAAATCTCATCATTTGGTCAACTTTGAATAAGGGACCTTTCATTGCCTTTGAACCATGGTCTGGCTTATCAACTTCACTTGAAGAAGGAGATCATCTAGAAGATAAGAAGAATGTTCGTCTCTTGGAAGCTGGTCAAGTAGATCAGATTGGCTTTGATATTGAAATATTTTAGATAAAAAACCACAAAAACAAACATTTACTGTTGACTTTTTCTATAAATAGGAGTATATTATGTTTGTAAACAACAAATGATGTTTGCAACAAACAAATAATCACTTGTTATATTCTCTTTCGAGGAGAAAGTTTGTTTCTAGGAACTTGATTTCCTGGACTTGGATAAGGTGATATTCATCTCATTCAATCAAATTTGTCAATAAACTGCTAGAAAATCTTTTGTAGGTAAACTGCTAACTATAAAAGTCTTTACTAGCCTAGAAAAATAAAAAGGAGTATACAATATGTCTATTGTTATCGGTGCAGATGCTGCAGGTTTGAGATTGAAAGAAGTTGTGAAAGACTTCTTGGAAAAAGAAAACTTCCACGTTGTGGATGTTACAGCTGAAGGTCAAGACTTTGTTGATGTGACTCTTGCTGTTGCTGCAGAAGTAAACAAAGAAGAACAAAATCTTGGTATCGTGATTGATGCTTATGGAGCTGGTCCATTCATGGTTGCAACTAAAATCAAAGGAATGGTTGCTGCAGAAGTATCTGACGAACGTTCAGCTTATATGACTCGTGGCCACAACAACTCACGTATGATCACTATGGGTGCACAACTTGTTGGTGATGAATTGGCTAAAAATATTGCTAAAGGATTTGTTAACGGTAAATACGACGGTGGCCGTCACCAAATTAGGGTCGATATGTTGAACAAAATGTGCTAATACTCTTCAAAAATCAAGATAATCTGTTGTCAGCTCACTTTAGCTAACCTCAGTTATGCTTGCAGCTCGCTTCCTAAGCTAATCTTGATTTTTATTGAGTAAGGATAAATGATATTAGATTTATATAATTAATCGGAGGGAATAACTAATGAGAATTGCAATTGGATGTGACCACATCGTAACAGATGAAAAAATGGCGGTTTCAGAATTTTTGAAATCAAAAGGATATGAAGTCATCGACTTTGGTACCTATGACCACACACGTACTCACTACCCAATCTTTGGTAAAAAAGTTGGTGAAGCCGTTACAAGCGGTCAAGCCGATCTTGGGGTATGTATCTGTGGTACTGGTGTTGGTATCAACAACGCTGTAAACAAAGTCCCAGGAGTTCGTTCTGCCTTGGTTCGTGATATGACAACAGCTCTTTATGCAAAAGAACAATTGAATGCCAATGTTATTGGTTTTGGTGGTAAAATCACTGGTGAACTGCTTATGTGTGATATCATTGAAGCTTTCATCAATGCTGAATACAAACCATCAGAAGAAAACAAAAAATTGATTGCGAAAATTGAGCACGTTGAAACTCACAATGCTCATCAAGCAGATGCAAACTTCTTTACAGAATTCCTTGAAAAATGGGATCGCGGTGAATACCACGACTAAGAGGTGACGCATGATTTTAACAGTCACAATGAATCCATCCATTGATATTTCTTATCCTTTGGATGAATTAAAAATTGACACTGTCAACCGTGTGGTGGACGTGACCAAGACAGCTGGTGGTAAAGGTCTCAATGTTACACGAGTGCTTTCAGAATTTGGTGATTCTGTTGTTGCTACTGGTTTGGTCGGTGGTAAACTTGGTGAGTTTTTAGTAGAGCATATTGACGATAAAGTAACGAAACGTTTCTTCTCCATTCAAGGAGAAACTCGTAACTGTATCGCTATTCTCCACGGAGACAACCAAACAGAAATCCTTGAAAAAGGGCCTGAAGTTTTGGAACAAGAAGGGCAAGATTTCTTGGTTCATTTCGAGAATCTTCTTGACACTGTGGAAGTAGTAGCCATCTCTGGTAGTCTGCCAGCAGGTCTTCCAGTTGACTACTATGCAAGCTTAGTAGAACTTGCTAATCAAGCAGGCAAACCAGTTGTTCTAGACTGCTCAGGTGCAGCTCTTCAGGCTGTTCTTGAATCACCACACAAACCAACAGTTATTAAACCAAATAACGAAGAATTGTCTCAGCTTCTTGGGAAAGAAGTTTCTGAGGATTTGGATGAATTAAAAGAAGTTCTTCAAGAGCCTCTATTTGCAGGGATTGAGTGGATAATTGTTTCACTTGGTGCAAATGGTGCTTTTGCAAAACATGGGGACACTTTCTACAAGGTAGATATTCCAAGAATTCAGGTGGTCAATCCTGTTGGATCTGGAGATTCTACTGTGGCAGGGATTTCCTCAGGACTTCTTCATAAGGAATCGGATGTAGAACTCCTCATCAAGGCCAATGTCCTTGGTATGCTCAATGCTCAAGAAAAAATGACAGGTCATGTCAATATGGCTAACTATCAAGCTCTATATGATCAATTAATAGTAAAAGAGGTATAAAATGGCTTTAACAGAAAATAAACGCGCTTGCTTGAAAAAACTCTCAGATGAAAACGGCATTATCTCAGCTCTTGCCTTTGACCAACGTGGCGCTTTGAAACGTCTCATGGCTCAATACCAAACAGAGGAACCAACTGTGGCTCAAATGGAAGAACTCAAAGTCTTGGTAGCAGATGAATTGACAAAATACGCATCCTCTATGCTTCTAGACCCAGAGTATGGACTTCCAGCTACAAAAGCGCTTGATCCAAATGCTGGTCTTCTCCTTGCTTATGAGAAAACAGGTTATGACACAACTAGCACTAAACGCTTGCCTGACTGTTTGGATGTTTGGTCTGCCAAACGCATCAAAGAACAAGGCGCAGATGCAGTCAAGTTCTTGCTTTACTATGACGTAGACAGCTCTGACGAACTCAACCAACAAAAACAAGCCTACATCGAACGCATCGGTTCTGAGTGTGTAGCAGAAGATATTCCTTTCTTCCTTGAGATCTTGGCTTACGATGAAAAGATTGCTGATGCAGGTTCAGCAGAATACGCAAAAGTGAAGCCACACAAGGTTATCGGTGCTATGAAGGTCTTCTCAGACCCACGCTTTAACATTGATGTCTTGAAAGTAGAAGTTCCAGTCAATGTGAAATACGTTGAAGGATTTGGTGAAGGTGAAATCGTGCATACACGTGAAGAAGCGGCAGCTTTCTTCAAAGCGCAAGACGAAGCAACAAATCTTCCTTACATCTACTTAAGTGCAGGTGTATCAGCTAAACTCTTCCAAGAAACCCTTGTCTTTGCTCACGAATCAGGCGCAAACTTCAACGGTGTTCTTTGCGGCCGTGCAACTTGGGCTGGATCAGTTGAAGCCTACATCAAAGATGGTGAGGCAGCAGCTCGTGAATGGCTACGCACAACTGGATTTGAGAACATTGACGAACTCAACAAGGTTCTTCAAACAACAGCAACTTCATGGACTGAACGTGTATAAGTTTTCCCCCCTAATCTTAGGAACATTGATCTAAATAAAAATTTTAAAAAAAGTTGAATGTAAAGGTTTACAAAAAAACTTACTTGTGCTATACTTAAATCACAAGTTAATACAAGGTGAGTGTTACTAAGTAATATTAGGCATGATCACAGGTGAATTAGAGATCAAAAGATTTTCTAGTTCATTTGTGGTCATTTTTTATACTCATATACCATTAAGAGATAAAAGGAGGTTGCCATGTATCGAATTCTAAATCCAATGAATCACAACGTCTCTCTTGTCAGAAATGATAAGGGAGAAGAAGTGATTGTGATTGGTAAGGGGATTGCATTTGGGAAAAAGAAGGGGGATTTAATTTCTGAAGATCAAGTTGAGAAAATCTTTCGGATGAAGACAGAGGAGTCTAGGGAAAACTTTATGGCTCTCCTCAAAGATGTTCCGCTTGATTTTATCACAGTGACTTATGAAATCATTGATAAGCTATCAAAGAAATATCATTATCCGATTCAAGAGTATCTCTACGTAACCTTGACAGATCATATTTACTGCTCTTACCAAGCTCTAGCACAAGGAAGGTACAAGGATAGTAATCTGCCAGATATTTCCACTAAGTATCCTGTCGCTTTTCAAATCGCAAAGGAAGCCTTTGAAATCTATCGTCAGAAGTTGACAGAAAATTTCCCTGAAGACGAAATTATTCGGATTGCTTATCATTTTATCAATGCCGAAGGTGAGAATGAAGTGGAAGTTGTTGAGTCGATTGATAAGAGGAAAGAAATTCTCAGGAATGTTGAAGAAGTGCTAAAGGGTTATGCAATTCAACGAACCAAAGAGAATAATCATTTCTATGATCGTTTTATGATTCATCTCAACTATTTTTTGGATTATTTAGACCGTTCCAGAGATGATAATCAATCACTTCTGGATATGGAAGATCATATTAAACAATCCTATCCAAAAGCGTTCGAGATTGGTTCCAAGATCTATGATGTGATTACGCAACATACGGGTCTTGATTTGTATAAAAGTGAACGAGTTTATCTAGTTCTACATATCCAACGTTTATTGTCATAAAAATTTAATTAAAAATACATAAGGAGAATTCTATCATGAATAGAGAAGAAGTAACATTGTTAGGTTTTGAAATCGTAGCCTATGCTGGCGATGCACGTTCAAAACTATTGGAAGCCTTGAAGGCTGCTGAAGCTGGCGATTTTGCGAAAGCAGATAGCTTAGTCGATGAAGCTGGTTCTTGCATCGCGGAGGCACACCACGCGCAAACAAGTCTATTGACTAAGGAAGCAGCTGGTGAAGATTTGGCCTATAGTGTAACCATGATGCATGGCCAAGACCACTTGATGACGACTATCTTGTTAAAAGATTTGATGCACCATTTAATCGAACTCTATAAGAGAGGAGTTAAGTAATGAATAAATTAATTGCTTTTATCGAGAAAGGGAAACCTTTCTTTGAAAAACTATCTCGTAATATCTATCTTCGTGCTATCCGTGATGGTTTCATTGCAGGGATGCCTGTTATTCTCTTCTCAAGTATCTTTATCTTGATTGCCTTTGTTCCTAACTCATGGGGCTTTAAATGGTCTGATGATGTTGTTAATCTCCTCATGAAACCTTATAGCTATTCAATGGGGATTCTAGCTCTCTTGGTAGCTGGTACAACAGCTAAGTCATTGACCGACTCAGTAAACCGTAGCATGGAGAAAACCAATCAAATCAACTATATGTCAACATTGTTGGCAGCAATTGTTGGTTTGTTGATGTTGGCAGCTGATCCTATCGAAAATGGCCTAGCTACTGGATTCTTGGGGACAAAAGGGTTGCTTTCAGCCTTCCTTGCTGCCTTTGTTACTGTAGCCATCTATAAGGTTTGTGTTAAGAACAACGTCACTATTCGTATGCCTGACGAAGTTCCACCAAATATCTCACAAGTATTTAAAGATGTGATTCCATTCACTCTATCAGTGGTTTCTCTTTATGCTCTTGATTTACTAGCTCGTCATTTTGTTGGTGCAAGCGTAGCTGAATCAATTGGAAAATTCTTTGCACCATTATTCTCTGCTGCTGATGGTTATCTAGGTATTACCATTATCTTTGGGGCCTTTGCCTTCTTCTGGTTTGTTGGTATCCACGGTCCTTCAATCGTCGAACCTGCAATCGCAGCTATTACCTATGCAAATGCTGAGGTCAACTTGAACCTTCTCCAACAAGGGATGCATGCAGATAAGATTCTTACTTCTGGTACACAAATGTTTATCGTTACCATGGGTGGTACTGGTGCGACACTGGTTGTTCCATTCATGTTCATGTGGTTGACCAAATCAAAACGAAACCGTGCAATCGGACGTGCTTCAGTAGTTCCAACTTTCTTTGGTGTAAATGAACCAATCTTGTTTGGTGCACCGCTTGTATTGAACCCGATTTTCTTTATTCCATTTATCTTTGCGCCAATTGCCAACGTATGGATCTTTAAATTCTTTATTGAAACGCTTGGCATGAACTCATTTACTGCCAACCTTCCTTGGACAACACCAGGTCCGCTCGGTATTGTTCTCGGTACAAACTTCCAATTCTTGTCATTTGTACTTGCTGCTTTGTTAATCCTTGTTGACGTAGCCATTTACTATCCATTCCTCAAGGTTTATGATGAACAAATTCTTGAAGAAGAGCGTTCAGGTAAAGCCAATGATGAATTGAAAGAAAAAGTAGCAGCAAACTTCAATACTGCCAAAGCAGATGCTATTCTTGAAAAAGCAGGTGTAGAAGAAGCGCAAAACACAATTACAGAAGAAACAAATGTTCTCGTTCTCTGTGCAGGAGGAGGTACAAGTGGTCTTCTTGCAAATGCTCTAAATAAGGCAGCTGCAGAGTACCAAGTTCCTGTTAAAGCAGCAGCTGGTGGCTATGGTGCTCACCGTGAAATGTTGCCTGAGTTTGATCTGGTTATCCTTGCTCCTCAAGTTGCTTCAAACTTTGAAGACATGAAGGCCGAAACCGACAAACTTGGTATCAAACTTGCCAAGACAGAAGGTGGCCAATACATTAAATTGACTCGCGATGGAAAAGGCGCTCTTGCCTTTGTTCAAGCGCAGTTTGAAGAATAAAAGGTAAATAGCGAAGAAGTGAGATGGAGGAATTCCTCCCGACTCTATCTCCATCTCATTTCTATTTCTTGAAAGGTGAATCAAATGACAAAAACACTTCCAAAAGACTTTATTTTTGGCGGGGCAACAGCAGCCTATCAAGCAGAAGGTGCGACCAATACCGATGGTAAAGGACCAGTTGCCTGGGATAAATACCTCAAAGATAACTACTGGTACACTGCTGAACCAGCCAGTGATTTCTATCACAAATACCCAGTTGACCTCAAACTAGCAGAAGAGTATGGTGTCAATGGTATCCGTATTTCAATCGCTTGGTCACGTATCTTTCCAACTGGTTACGGGAAAGTCAATGCCAAGGGAGTTGAGTTCTATCATAATCTATTTGCAGAATGTCACAAACGGCATGTTGAGCCCTTTGTAACTCTTCATCACTTTGACACGCCAGAAGCACTTCATTCAAATGGAGATTTCCTGAACAGAGAAAACATTGATCACTTTGTGGATTATGCAGCCTTCTGTTTTGAAGAATTTCCTGAAGTCAACTATTGGACAACCTTTAATGAAATTGGGCCGATAGGAGATGGTCAGTATTTAGTTGGGAAATTCCCTCCAGGTATTCAGTACGACCTTGCCAAAGTCTTTCAATCTCATCACAATATGATGGTGTCGCATGCGCGTGCAGTCAAGCTATATAAGGTTAAAGGCTATAAAGGTGAAATTGGTGTGGTTCATGCCCTGCCTACTAAGTATCCTCTGGATCCAAATAATCCAGCAGATGTTCGCGCTGCTGAGTTGGAAGATATCATCCACAATAAATTTATCTTGGATGCAACTTATCTTGGACGATATTCCGGAGAAACCATGGAAGGCGTCAACCATATTTTATCCATCAATGGTGGTAGCTTAGATCTTCGTGAAGAAGATTTCACAGCATTAGAAGCTGCAAAAGACTTGAACGACTTCCTCGGCATTAACTACTATATGAGTGATTGGATGCAAGCCTTTGATGGAGAAACTGAAATTATCCATAATGGTAAAGGTGAGAAAGGAAGCTCTAAATACCAAATCAAAGGTGTTGGTCGTCGTGTAGCTCCTGATTATGTACCACGTACGGATTGGGATTGGATTATCTACCCTCAAGGTTTGTATGATCAAATCATGCGCGTGAAGAAAGATTACCCAAATTACAAAAAAATCTACATCACAGAGAATGGTCTCGGATACAAAGATGAGTTTGTGGATGGAACAGTCTACGATGATGGACGGATTGATTATGTTAAGAAACATATGGAAGTGATTGCAGATGCAATCTCTGATGGAGCCAACGTCAAAGGCTACTTTATCTGGTCATTGATGGATGTCTTCTCTTGGTCAAACGGTTATGAAAAACGCTACGGTCTCTTTTATGTAGACTTTGAAACTCAAGAACGTTATCCTAAGAAATCAGCTCACTGGTACAAGAAACTAGCTGAGACACAACTTATTGAATAAAATTCAACAAAAATTCCCCGCCAAAAGGCAGGGGAATTTTTATGGTTTTGATAAAAGAATGGTTGTTTGTTTCGACAGGTCTTCAAATGTCTCCTGACTCAGTTTGGAATCTGAAACGATGGTATCAATCTCTGAGATATTGTAGAACGTGTAAAAATCAAACTTATTAAACTTGCTGTGGTCTGCCAGTAAGTATTTTTTATTGGCATTGTTCAAGGAGATTCGTTGTACCTCGCCCTCTTCTTCGCTGAAAGTAGCAATTGCCTTATCCTTAATACCATTACAGCTCACAAAAGCCTTAGAAAACTGAAGGTTGGTCAAATCCTGTAAGGTAAGTGTCCCTACAAAAGCACCAGTGATGGAGCGATAATTTCCGCCAATCAAGATCAAATCTGTTAGTTTTCGTTCGTTTAGGATGAGAAAAACAGGAAGACTGTTTGTTACAACACGAATATTATCAATTGGGAGCTCACGAGCAAAACATTCTAAGGTTGTTCCTGGCCCGATAAAAATAGTTTCACCTTCGTCAATCAAATGCCCTGCAAAACGGCTAATTTCTTGTTTTTCAGCAATCTGCAAGCCTTGTTTTTCGACGTTTGAGCGTTCGTTGTTTAAGAGAGAACCTGTACGAAGTTTTTCAGCGCCACCGTGCACACGAACCAGCAAATCCTTGTCTGCTAGTTCTTGTAAATAGCGGCGAGCTGTCATATCTGACACATCAAGACTCTCCATAATCTCTTTTACAGTAATAGTGCCTTTTGTATTTACTGCTTCTAGAATACTATCTAGTTTTTCTTGCTTTAGCATCCTTATCACCTCGATTTCTACTATTATTATCTTACCATAAAACGCTCAATCAATCAAATAGAAAAAAACAAAATAAAACAAAAACAAAAATATCATGGTTGTTTTAAACAAACCATGATATTTTGAATGATTGGTCAAATTAGTCCAAACCGTAGTTGTAATCCTCGTCTTGCATGGCTTCAACTTCACCAAGGAGGTAACCATTTCCGACTTGAGAGAAGAAGTCGTGGTTAGAAGTTCCTGTTGAAATACCGTTCATAACGATTGGATTGACATCATCAGCTGAATCAGGGAAGAGTGGATCTTGTCCTAGGTTCATAAGAGCCTTATTAGCATTGTAACGAAGGAAGGTTTTAACTTCCTCAGTCCAACCAACACCGTCATAGAGGCTTTCTGTATAGCCCTCTTCGTTCTCGTAGAGAGTGTAGAGCAGATCGTACATCCATTCTTTGAGCTTTCCTTGCTCTTCTTCAGGCAATTCGTTAAAACCAAGTTGGAATTTGTAACCAATATAAGTTCCGTGAACAGACTCATCACGAATGATCAGTTTGATGATTTCCGCAACGTTGGCCAGTTTGTTGTTACCGAGATAGTAAAGCGGTGTAAAGAAACCAGAGTAGAAGAGGAAAGTTTCAAGGAAAACACTGGCAACTTTCTTTTCTAGTGGGCTACCATTGAGGTAGATTTCATTGATAATTTCCGCTTTTCTTTGTAGGTAGGGGTTAGTGTTGGTCCATTCAAAGATTTCTTCGATTTCGGCCTTGGTGTTCAAGGTCGAAAAGATAGAAGAGTAAGATTTTGCGTGGACAGATTCCATAAACTGGATGTTGTTGAAAACAGCTTCCTCATGTGGTGTACGGATGTCTGCGCGAAGTGCTTGAACTCCTGTTTCAGATTGCATGGTATCCAAAAGGGTCAAACCACCAAAGACTTTTCCAACCAAGTCTTTTTCTTTGTTTGATAGTTTTCTCCAGTCGTCTAGGTCATTTGACAAGGGGATACGCGTATCGAGCCAGAATTGCTCTGTCAGCTTTTCCCAAGTTGATTTGTCGATGACATCTTCGATGGCATTCCAGTTAATGGCTTTGTAGTAAGTTTCCATTTGAAATCTCTTTCTGTGTTTAATATTGCGAGCTCACAATTATTTCTATTTTATCATAATTCTAGAGGAGTATCGCACAAAAAGTCGGAAGCCCGACTTTTTGTTATTTCATAGTATAGATGCTTATTCCAGTCTAACACGGTGATTGAATCACTAATCTGAGAAAATGTAGTTTCCTCAAGCAAAAATTAAATCACACAGCTTTCACATTGGTTAGCACCGACTTCTCCACCATCGTCTGTAAAGGTACGGACGTAGTAGATAGACTTGATACCCTTGTTAAAGGCATAGTTACGAAGGATAGATAGGTCACGTGTCGTTTGTTTGTTTTCTTTCTTCCATTCGTAAAGACCTTTTGGAATGTCGCTACGCATGAAGAGAGTGAGTGAAAGTCCTTGATCCACGTGTTCAGTTGCGGCAGCGTAAACATCAATCACCTTACGCATATCCATGTCATAAGCAGAAGTGTAGTAAGGAATGGTATCTGTAGACAAACCTGCAGCTGGATAGTAGATTTTACCGATTTTCTTCTCTTGGCGTTCTTCAATGCGTTGCGTAATCGGGTGGATAGATGCAGAAACATCGTTGATGTAACTGATAGAACCATTTGGAGCTACAGCAAGGCGGTTTTGGTGATAAAGACCATCTGCTTGAACCTTTTCGCGAAGTTCAGCCCAATCAGCAGCACTTGGAATAAAGACATCTTTGAAGAGTTCTTTAACACGGTCTGATTTTGGAACAAATTCGCCTGTCACGTACTTGTCGAAGTAGCTTCCGTTAGCATAGTCTGATTTTTCAAAGTTGTGGAAGGTGATACCACGTTCACGCGCTATGTTATTAGATTCTACCAAGGTCCAGTAGTTCATAAGCATAAAGTAGATGCTTGTAAATTCAATTGACTCATGTGATCCGTACTCAATCAGTTGTTGGGCAAGGTAGCTATGAAGCCCCATGGCACCAAGACCAAAGGTGTGAGCTAAACTGTTTCCGTGGTCGATAGTAGGGACAGCTACGATGTGTGAACTATCTGTAACGAAAGTCAAAGCACGAACCATCGCACGGATAGAACGACCAAAGTCAGGTGAAGTCATCATGTTGACCACGTTGGTTGAACCAAGGTTACATGAAACGTCTGTTCCCATTTGAAGGAATTCTTGAGCATCGTTGATCAAGCTTGGTTCTTGAACTTGAAGAATCTCAGAACACAAGTTACTCATGATAATCTTACCATCTACTGGATTCGCACGGTTGGCTGTATCAATGTTGACGACATAAGGGTAACCAGATTCTTGTTGCAATTTAGAAATTTCAGTTTCCAAATCACGAGCTTTGATTTTTGTCTTGCGGATGTTTGGATTTGCGACCAATTCATCATATTTTTCAGTGATGTCGATGTAGTTGAATGGCACACCGTACTCAAGCTCTACAGAGTAAGGGCTAAAGAGATACATTTCTTCATTTTTACGAGCTAATTCGTAGAATTTATCGGGCACCACAACTCCAAGTGAGAGGGTCTTAACACGAACCTTTTCATCGGCATTTTCTTTCTTAGTTGAAAGGAAGGCGATGATATCTGGGTGAAAGACATTGAGGTAGACAACCCCAGCACCTTGACGCTGACCCAATTGGTTAGAGTAGGAGAAACTGTCTTCGAAGAGTTTCATAACTGGAACGACACCAGAAGCTGCTCCTTCATAACCTTTGATAGGTGCGCCAGCTTCACGAAGGTTGCTTAGAGTAATACCTACACCACCACCGATACGTGAAAGTTGAAGAGCTGAGTTGATAGAACGTCCGATAGAGTTCATGTCATCAGTTACTTGAATCAAGAAACAAGATACCAACTCCCCACGACGAGCACGACCTGCGTTCAAAAAGGAAGGAGTAGCAGGTTGGTAGCGTTGGTGGATGATTTCATTGGCAATATCAGTCGCAATTGCTTCGTCCCCGTCAGCAAAATAAAGTGCATTAAAGAAGACGCGGTCTTCCATACTTTCAAGGTAATATTCACCGTCATTAGTCTTCAAGGCATACTGGTTGTAAAACTTATAGGCAGCCATGAATGATTTGAATTGGAAGTTTTGGTCTTTGATAAATTGATGCAATTCTTCCAAAAACTCTGGACGGTATTTCTTGATAAATGCTGTTTCAATGTAGTTGTGTTCAATGAGGTAGTTGATTTTATCAGTGATTGAATCAAAAACCATAGTGTTTGGAACTACATTTTCTTTAAAGAAAGCATCCAAGGCTTCTTTATCTTTATGAAGCATGATTTGTCCATTAACAGGACGGTTGATTTCGTTATTGAGACGGAAGTAGGTCACGTCCTCAAGATGTTTTAATCCCATAAAATTTCCTTTATCTAATTACAAAAGAAAGGCCTCTAAGTTAGCCCTAGAAGCAATCTCTTCTGGATGATGTACTAAGATTATGCTAATTGTTTCAGTTTTCCTGGTTGGAAGCCTGAAAAGACTTCAGTTGGTGTTTGGATAACAGGAGCCGCGCTGAAACCGAGCTCTTTAACTTGATCGATGTACTCTGGTTGCTCGTCGAGATTGATCTCACGATAAGCGACATTGTTGCTGTCCAAGAAACGCTTGGTCATCTTACATTGGACACAGTTGTTTTTAGAATAAACGGTTACCATTTTCGTAACTCCTCTTTCAAAATAGATTACTTTCTTAGTATATCAGAAAAAAAAACTTTGTCAAACTTTTTAAACTAAATCTTGTGCTAAAAAGTTACAGTTTCAAAAACAAAGCACAAGATATAGTGTTTTTGGAAACATAAATTTTGATTTCCGTTGAACTGTCAAAGTTTCTCAAAATAAAAAAACTACATACTGTATATTGGTAAGATAAATAGAAGATTTTCAGCAAGTTATCAGAAAGGAAATAGAAGAAAGTCCATAAAACACTTGAAAAATAATCTAGAAGGTGATATAATACAGTCTTGTAAGGGTTATCACATATAATCCAAAAAAGAAATAACTAAAGGAGAGTCAAACTATGGCTTCTAAAGATTTCCACGTAGTGGCAGAAACAGGTATTCACGCACGTCCAGCAACATTGTTGGTTCAAACAGCTAGCAAATTTGCTTCAGATATCACTCTTGAATACAAAGGTAAATCAGTAAACCTTAAATCTATCATGGGTGTTATGAGTCTTGGTGTTGGCCAAGGTGCTGACGTTACAATTTCAGCTGAAGGTGCAGATGCTGACGACGCAATCGCTGCTATCACTGAAACTATGGAAAAAGAAGGATTGGCATAAGGAAAATGACAGAAATGCTTAAAGGAATCGCAGCATCTGACGGTGTTGCAGTTGCAAAAGCATATCTACTCGTTCAACCGGATTTGTCATTTGAGACTATTACAGTCGAAGATACAAACGCAGAAGAAGCTCGCCTTGATGCCGCTCTACAGGCATCACAAGACGAGCTTTCTGTTATTCGCGAGAAAGCAGTAGGTACGCTCGGTGAAGAAGCAGCTCAAGTATTTGACGCTCACTTAATGGTTCTTGCTGACCCAGAAATGATCAGCCAAATCAAGGAAACAATCCGTGCGAAGAAAGTGAATGCAGAAGCAGGTCTGAAAGAAGTAACAGACATGTTTATCACTATCTTTGAAGGCATGGAAGACAACCCATACATGCAAGAACGCGCTGCGGATATCCGCGACGTGACAAAACGTGTATTGGCAAACCTACTTGGTAAAAAATTACCAAACCCAGCTTCTATCAATGAAGAAGTAATCGTGATTGCGCATGACTTGACTCCTTCAGATACAGCTCAATTGGACAAAAACTTTGTTAAAGCTTTTGTAACAAACATTGGTGGACGTACAAGCCACTCAGCTATCATGGCGCGTACGCTTGAAATTGCAGCAGTATTGGGTACAAACAACATCACTGAAATCGTTAAAGACGGTGATATTCTTGCCGTTAACGGTATCACTGGTGAGGTTATTATCAACCCAACTGATGAGCAAGCAGCAGAATTCAAGGCTGCTGGTGAAGCGTATGCGAAACAAAAAGCTGAATGGGCTCTCTTGAAAGATGCTAAAACAGTAACAGCTGATGGTAAACACTTTGAATTGGCTGCCAACATCGGTACTCCAAAAGACGTTGAAGGTGTCAATGATAACGGTGCTGAAGCTGTTGGTCTATACCGTACAGAGTTCTTGTACATGGATTCTCAAGACTTCCCAACAGAAGACGAGCAGTACGAAGCTTACAAGGCTGTACTTGAAGGAATGAACGGTAAACCTGTTGTCGTTCGTACAATGGATATCGGTGGAGATAAGGAGCTTCCTTACTTCGATATGCCTCACGAAATGAACCCATTCCTTGGATTCCGTGCCCTTCGTATCTCTATTTCTGAGACTGGAGATGCTATGTTCCGCACACAAATCCGTGCCCTTCTTCGTGCGTCTGTTCACGGTCAATTGCGTATCATGTTCCCAATGGTTGCGCTCTTGAAAGAATTCCGTGCAGCGAAAGCAGTCTTTGACGAAGAAAAAGCAAACCTTCTTGCTGAAGGTGTTGCAGTTGCGGATAATATTCAAGTTGGTATCATGATCGAAATCCCAGCAGCAGCAATGCTTGCAGACCAATTTGCTAAAGAAGTTGACTTCTTCTCAATTGGTACAAACGACTTGATCCAATACACAATGGCAGCAGACCGTATGAACGAACAAGTTTCATACCTTTACCAACCATACAACCCATCAATCCTTCGTTTGATTAACAACGTTATCAAAGCAGCTCACGCTGAAGGTAAATGGGCTGGTATGTGTGGTGAGATGGCTGGTGACCAACAAGCTGTTCCACTTCTTGTAGGAATGGGCTTGGATGAGTTCTCTATGTCAGCAACATCAGTACTTCGTACACGTAGCTTGATGAAGAAACTCGATACAGCTAAGATGGAAGAGTACGCAAATCGTGCCCTTACAGAATGCTCAACAATGGAAGAAGTCCTTGAACTTCAAAAAGAATACGTTAATTTTGATTAATCGAAAAGTCCTTGCAACCCAGTTGCAGGGATTTTTTTAAAGAATTTTCAAGCTAATTTTTCTTATATAAAGCCCAATCTTGAGAAAGTTGTGGTCAGAACAAAAAAAATACTTAACCGGTTCATAAAATTCTTGACAAGTTGCAAATTTAGGAGTAAACTATTAACCAGTTAAGTAATAGAGAGGAGTTTCTGCAATTTAGAAATGAATTGCAAATAGAAATATCAAAAAAGAAAGAGAGTTTCGATGAAAATTAATAAAAAATACCTTGCTGGTTCTGCGGCAGCTTTAATTTTAAGTGTCTGTTCTTATGAATTGGGACTGTATCAAGCTAGAACGGTCAAGGAAAATAACCGTGTTTCCTATATAGATGGAAAACAGGCTGCGCAAAAAACAGAGAATCTGACTCCTGATGAGGTTAGCAAGAAAGAAGGCATCAATGCCGAGCAAATCGTCATCAAGATAACAGACCAGGGCTATGTCACTTCGCATGGCGACCACTATCATTACTATAATGGCAAGGTTCCTTATGATGCCATCATCAGTGAAGAGTTGCTGATGAAGGATCCAAACTACCAGCTCAAGGACGAGGATATTGTCAGTGAAATCAAGGGTGGTTATGTTATTAAGGTAGATTGAAAATACTATGTTTACCTTAAGGATGCAACCCATGCGGATAATGTCCGTACGAAAGAAGAAATCAATCGGCAAAAACAAGAACATAGTCAGCATCGTGAAAGAGGGACTTCAGCAAACGATGGTGCGGTAGCCTTGGCACGTTCACAGGGACGCTACACCACAGATGATGGTTATATCTTTAATGTCTCTGATATCATTGAAGATACTGGTGATGCTTATATCGTTCCTCATGGCAACCACTTCCACTATATTCCTAAGAGTGACTTGTCTGCCAGCGAATTGGCTGCTGCAGAAGCCTTTCTATCTAGTAGAAGTGGCCAATCAAACACGCCTACTTATCGCCGTACCAATAACAACAGTGCTAGCAGCGATGTAGATAGATGGACTCCATCCTATAATAATCAAGGCAACAGCTATAACAATCAAAGCAAAAGCTATACGAACCCAGCTAACAACAGTAGCAACGATAGCCAAGTAAGTCAAAGTGATGAGGATATTGATAGCCTTCTGAAACAACTTTATGCCTTGCCACTCAGCCAACGACACGTCGAATCTGATGGCCTTGTCTTCGACCCAGCACAGATTACAAGTCGAACAGCTAGAGGTGTAGCTGTACCTCATGGGAACCATTACCATTTCATCCCTTATTCACAGATGTCTGAATTGGAAGAACGAATCGCTCGCATTATCCCGCTTCGCTATCGTTCGAACCATTTGGTACCGGATTCAAGACCAGAACAACCAAGTCCACAACCGACTCCGGAACCTAGTCCAAGCCCGCAACCTGCACCAAATCTTAAAATAGACTCAAATTCTTCTTTGGTTAGTCAGCTGGTACGAAAAGTTGGGGAAGGATATGTATTCGAAGAAAAGGGCATCTCTCGTTATGTCTTTGCGAAAGATTTACCATCTGAAACTGTTAAAAATCTTGAAAGCAAGTTATCAAAACAAGAGAGTGTTTCACACACTTTAACTGCTAAAAAAGAAAATGTTGCTCCTCGTGACCAAGAATTTTATGATAAAGCATATAATCTGTTGACTGAGGCTCATAAAGCCTTGTCTGAAAATAAGGGTCGTACTTCTGATTTCCAAGCCTTAGACAAATTAGCAGAACGCTTGAATGATGAATCTTCTAATAAAGGAAAATTGGTAGATGATTTATTGGCATTCCTAGCACCAATTACCCATCCAGAGCGACTTGGCAAGCCAAATTCTCAGATTGAGTATACTGAAGACGAAGTTCGTATTGCTCAATTAGCTGATAAGTATACAACGTCAGATGGTTACATTTTTGACGAACATGATATAATCAGTGATGAAGGAGATGCATATGTAACGCCTCATATGGGCCATAGTCACTGGATTGGAAAAGACAGCCTTTCTGATAAGGAAAAAGTTGCAGCTCAAGTCTATACTAAAGAAAAAGGTATCCTACCTCCATCTCCAGACGCAGATGTTCAAGCAAATCCAACTGGGGATAGTGCAGCAGCTATTTACAATCGTGTGAAAGGGGAAAAACGAATTCCACTCGTTCGACTTCCATATATGGTTGAGCATACAGTTGAGGTTAAAAACGGTAATTTGATTATTCCTCATAAGGATCATTACCATAACATAAAATTTGCTTGGTTTGATGATCACACATACAAAGCTCCAAATGGCTATACCTTGGAAGATTTGTTTGCGACGATTAAGTACTACGTAGAACACCCTGACGAACGTCCACATTCTAATGATGGATGGGGCAATGCCAGTGAGCATGTGTTAGGCAAGAAAGACCACAGTGAAGATCCAAATAAGAACTTCAAAGCGGATGAAGAGCCAGTAGAGGAAACACCTGCTGAGCCAGAAGTCCCTCAAGTAGAGACTGAAAAAGTAGAAGCCAAACTCAAAGAAGCAGAAGTTTTGCTTGCGAAAGTAACGGATTCTAGTCTGAAAGCCAATGCAACAGAAACTCTAGCTGGTTTACGAAATAATTTGACCCTTCAAACTATGGATAATAATGGTATCATGGCAGAAGCAGAAAAATTACTTGCGTTGTTAAAAGAAAGTAATCCTTCATCTGTAAGTAAGGAAAAAATAAACTAATGAAAAATGAAAGTCTCGATAAAGAGGCTCTCATTTTTATTATGTATATATGTAAAATTCTTGACAAGCAATATTAAAAAGAGTAAACTATTAACTAGTTAATTAACTGGTTTATTATTTTATAGTGAATCAAATATACTTAAGAAAAGAGGAAAGAATGAAAATCAATAAAAAATATCTAGCTGGGTCAGTAGCTACACTTGTTTTAAGTGTCTGTTCTTATGAGTTGGGACTGTATCAAGCCAGAACGGTCAAGGAAAATAATCGTGTTTCCTATATAGATGGAAAACAGGCGGCACAAAAAACGGAGAATTTGACTCCTGATGAGGTCAGCAAAAAAGAAGGCATCAATGCCGAGCAAATCGTCATCAAGATAACAGACCAAGGCTATGTCACTTCACATGGAGACCACTATCATTATTACAATGGTAAGGTTCCTTATGATGCTATCATCAGTGAAGAGTTGCTGATGAAGGATCCAAACTACCAGCTAAAGGACGAGGATATTATCAGTGAAATCAAGGGTGGTTATGTTATCAAGGTAGATGGAAAATACTATGTTTACCTTAAGGATGTAGCCCATGCCGATAATGTCCGTACGAAAGAAGAAATTAATCGACAAAAACAAGAGCATAGTCAGCAGCGTGAAGGTGGGACTCCAAGAAATGATGGTGCGGTAGCCTTGGCACGTTCACAGGGACGCTACACCACAGATGATGGTTATATCTTTAATGCTTCTGATATCATTGAAGATACTGGTGATGCTTATATCGTTCCTCATGGTGACCATTTCCATTACATTCCTAAGAATGAGTTATCAGCCAGCGAATTGGCTGCTGCAGAAGCCTTCCTATCTGGTAGAAGTGGTCAATCAAACACTGCTACTTATCGCCGTACCAATAACAACAGTACCAGCAGCGATGTAGATAGATGGATTCCATCCTATAATAATCAAGGCAGTGGCTATACGAACACGAACACATCTAACAACAGTAGCGACGATAGACAAGCAAGTCAAAGTGATGACATTGATAGTCTTTTGAAACAGCTCTACAAACTGCCTTTAAGCCAACGACACGTAGAATCTGATGGCCTTGTTTTCGACCCAGCACAGATTACAAGTCGAACAGCTAGAGGAGTTGCTGTGCCTCATGGGAACCATTACCATTTCATCCCTTATTCACAGATGTCTGAATTGGAAGAACGAATCGCTCGTATTATTCCTCTACAGTACAGTTCGAACCATAGGGTGCCGGATTCAAGACCAGAACAACCAAGTCCACAACCGACTCCGGAACCTAGTCCAAGCCCGCAACCTGCACCAACTCCTCAACCAACTCCAAGCAATCCAATTGATGAAAAATTAGTTAAACAGGTGATTCGAAAAGTTGCTGATGGCTATGTATTTGAGGAGAATGGAATCTCACGTTATATTCCTGCCAAGGAGCTTTCAGCAGAAACTGCTGCAGCCATTGATAGTAAACTAGTCAAGCAAGAAAGTTTAGATCATAAACTCGGAGCTAAGAAAACCAACCTCCCATCTGGTGATCAAGGATTTTACAATAAGGTTTATGATTTACTAGCAAGAGTTCATCAGGACTTACTTGATAATAAAGGGCGCCAAGCTGATTTTGACACTTTGGATAAACTGTTGGAACGTTTAAATGATGAAAGCAGTGATAAAGTCAAGTTGGTGGATGATATCTTGGCCTTTCTAGCACCGATTCGTCATCCAGAACGTCTAGGAAAACCAAATGCGCAAATAGCTTACACAGATGATGAGATTCAAGTGGCCAAGTTGGCAGGCAAGTACACAACAGAAGATGGCTATATCTTTGATCCTCGTGATATCACCAGTGATGAGGGGGATGCCTATGTAACTCCACATATGACCCATAGCCATTGGATTAAGAAAGATAGTTTGTCTGAAGCTGAAAGAGCAGCGGCCCAGGCTTATGCTAAAGAGAAAGGTTTGACTCCTCCTTCAACAGACCATCAGAATCCAGGAAATACGGAGGCTAAAGGAGCAGAAGCTATCTACAACCGCGTGAAAGCAGCTAAGAAGGTGCCGCTTGATCGTATGCCTTACAATCTCCAACATACCGTGGAAGTTAAAAACGGTAGTTTAATCATTCCTCATTATGATCATTACCATAACATCAAATTTGACTGGTTTGACGAAGGACTTTATGAGGCACCTAAGGGGTATAGTCTAGAAGATCTCTTTGCGACTGTCAAGTACTATGTCGAACATCCAAACGAACGTCCGCATTCAGATAGTGGTTGGGGCAATGCAAGTGACCATGTTCAAAGAAACCAAAATGGTCAAGCTGATACCAATCAAACGGAAAAACCATCAGAGGAGAAACCTCGGACAGACAAACCTGAGGAAGAAAAGCCACGCGAAGAGAAGCCTCAAAGTGAGAAACCAGAATCTCCAAAACCAACTGAGGAGCCGGAAGAAGAATCACCAGAGGAACCAGAAGAACCTCAGGTCGAGACTGAAAAGGTTGAAGCGAAGTTGAGAGAGGCTGAAGAGCTACTTGCAAAGATCCAAGACCCCATTATCAAGTCCAATGCCAAAGAAACTCTCACTGGCTTAAAAAATAACCTGCTATTTGGTGCTCAGGATAACAATACCATTATGGCTGAAGCTGAAAAGTTGTTGGCTTTATTAAAAGAGAGTAAGTAAAGGTAGTAGCATTTTCTAACTCCTAAAAACAGGATAGGAGAACTAGAAAAGTTAAAATCGAAAATGAGAACAGAATGTAAGTTCTAGTTCTCATTTTTTTCATGAAAATATGTAAAATATCTTGACATATAGTGTAAATAAAGATAAACTATTTACTAGTTAATTAAATGGTTAAATACTAGTTAAGGAGTAACAATGAAAAAAAGAACATTTCTATTATTAGTGGTATGTCTCTTGGTTCTTGTCTTAGGAGCATGTAGTCAAAAAGAAAAACAAGAAGCAAAAGGAATGAAGATTGTAACAAGTTTTTACCCAATCTATGCCATGGTCAAAGAGGTATCAGGTGACTTGAATGACGTACGGATGATTCAGTCAAGTAGTGGGATTCACTCCTTTGAACCGTCAGCAAATGACATTGCTGCTATCTATGACGCGGATGTCTTTGTCTACCATTCTCATACGCTCGAATCTTGGGCTGGAAGTCTGGATCCTAACTTGAAAAACTCAAAAGTTAAGGTTTTAGAAGCTTCTGAAGGAATGACCTTGGAGCGTGTACCAGGTTTGGAAGATGTTGAAGCTGGTGACGGCATCGATGAAAAAACACTCTACGACCCTCACACTTGGTTAGATCCAGAAAAAGCAGGTGAAGAAGCTCAGATTATCGCTGACAAACTTTCGGAGATTGATAGTGCTAATAAGGAAACGTATCAAAAGAATGCTAAAAACTTTATCGCTAAAGCCCAAGAATTGACTAAGAAGTACCAGCCTATTTTTGAAAAAGCGAGTCAAAAGACCTTTGTTACACAACACACAGCCTTTTCTTATCTCGCTAAACGCTTTGGTTTGAAACAACTTGGTATAGCAGGGATTTCCCCTGAACAAGAGCCAAGTCCGAGACAGTTGACAGAAATCCAAGAATTCGTTAAAACCTATAAGGTTAAAACCATCTTTACTGAGAGCAATGCTTCTTCTAAAGTCGCTGAGACCTTGGTCAAATCAACAGGAGTTAGCCTAAAGACACTCAATCCTTTAGAAGCAGATCCTGAAAATGACAAAACTTACTTAGAAAATCTAGAAGAAAATATGAATGTTCTTGCAGAAGAATTAAAATGAGGAGATGATGAAAATGAAGAAGAAATATATTGTAGCAGGATCGGCTCTTGTCCTTTCCCTAAGCCTTTGCATCTATGCATTGAACCAACACCAGGTAGAAGGAAACAAAGATAATAACCGTGTGTCTTATGTCGACGGGAAGCAAGATTCTCAAAAAACAGAGACCCAGACACCAGATCAAGTTAACAAAAAAGAAGATATTCAGGCTGAACAAATTGTTGTGAAAATTACCGATCAAGGTTATGTGACTTCACACGGTGATCATTTCCATTATTACAATGGTAAAGTTCCTTTTGACGCGATTTTCAGCGAAGAACTGTTGATGAAAGATGTCAATTATCAACTGAAAGACGCTGATATTGTCAATGAAATCAAAGGTGGCTACATTATCAAGGTGGATGGCAAGTATTATGTCTACCTTAAAGATGCGACTCATGCTGATAATATTCGTACGAAGGACGAAATTGAGCGCCAAAAACAAGGTCATACTCATGATGCACCAACTTCTAACAGTGCAGTGGCGCTTGCTCAATCGCAAGGACGCTATACTACCGATGATGGCTACATCTTTAATCCATCTGATATTATCGAGGATACTGGTGATGCTTATATTGTCCCTCATGGTGGACATTACCACTACATTCCAAAGAGTTCCTTGTCTGCTAGCGAATTAGCAGCTGCTCAAGCCTACCTATCTGGAACTAGAAAACAAGCGAGTGTGACGGACTATCGTCCGAGTCCAAACGCAACTAGTCAAACTAGCAATCCAAGTCAAAAGGCTGAAACACCAAGTAATCAAGCTGAGAGTCTTCAGAGTCTATTGCAACAGCTCTATGCTCTTCCAAGTAGTCAACGTTATGCTGAATCAGATGGCTTGATTTTTGACCCTGCTAAGATTTCAAGTAGAACACCGAGTGGCGTGGCGATTCCTCATGGAAATCACTATCATTTCATTCCGTATACAAAGCTTTCTGCTTTGGAAGAAAAGATTGCTCGTATGATTCCTCTTGCTAGCGACAGTGGGAAACCAGCACCTTTGGAAAAACCAAGCAAACCAGTAGAACATCCTGATCAGCAAGACCATCATCATGACCAAGACGGTGACCATGGAAGTCAGGGGACCAACCATGAAGATCATGACCACGATGGAGAGAACCATGACCATCATCATGACGAAGAACATGATCATGGTTTTGCAGCTGACCGTGTTATTAGTGAAGATGAGCAAGGGTTTGTAGTTTCTCATGGAGATCACGCTCATTATTTCTTTAAGAAGGACTTGACTGCAGCCCAAATCAAAGCTGCCCAAGATCACTTGAAAGAAAATCATCAGTCTCAGCACGTTCAACCACTTGCAAAGACTGTGGAAAGTTTCTCAAGAGATGCTAGCGATGAAGAAAAAATCAAGTATATCTCACAGACCTACGGAGTACCGCTTGAAGCGATTCGCATTTCAAATGGATTCTTTGTCTTTGGAAATCCGGATCAAGCCTATGATCCAACCCATATCCATCCCTATGCTGTTCGAAAAGAACATGTTCGTATTCCTCTCCAAACTGGGAACCCAGAACTGGATTTCCTAAATGAACTGTATACGACTGCACTACGTGATGGGGTGTCTCCTTATAGTTTGCAAGTAGAAAATGGTAGTTTTGTGATTCCTCACGGAGACCACAATCACTATATCAAAGTTCAAACTAAGGGCTATGAAGTAGCTTTGAAAAATAAGATTCCGGCCCTACAATCGACCTATCAACCTGGAGCATTTGATGAACAAACAGTTCTATCTAAGGTGGATCAACTGTTAGCAGATAGCAGAAGTCTCTACAAAGACCAGCCAATCATGCAGAGACGGGTTGAACTTGCTTTGGGGCAATTCACCGAAAATATGAAAAAACTGGCAACAAACTCAACTGCTGGATACCTAGCAGCCTTGGATCTCTTTGATAAACAGTATATCCATGTGGATCAAAGTATGGCACCGGTTGAAACTTCCCCTTTAGATAAGAAGTATCAAGCCCTTGTAGATAAGATCAATACACTGGATACAGATACTTATGGCTTGCCTAAGAAAGATCTTTTGGTACATTTGCAGGAAGCAAAACTAGCACAGGATGAGACAGAGTTGACTGCGATTGAAGCGAAACTGCAGGCCTTGCAAGATTTCCGAGATCGGACAGGGGTTACAACAGTAGAGTACATCAAGTACTTCTACGAACATGTGTCTGATGGTCGTTTGAGAGAAGAACTTCGGAACCGTGTTGCCAAGTTGACATGGGAACTTTACCAGTCACAATCTTTCCTAAAAGCAACCGACTTGAACAAGTTATTCCCAACTATTTACCAAACTAAGCTAGAAGTAGAAGAAGCTCTCAAAGAAGAACCCATATCTACAAAAGCTGGTAAGACTATTCTAGATACGGAAAAAGTAGATAGTCAAACTGCTAAGACCGCCATCTATGAATTCCTAAAAGAGCTCTACGGTGATTTTATGCCAGAAGAACGGGTTAGCCATGTTAAGAAGGAAGAAGTAGATGCTCTCCTAACTAAAGCTGCTCAACTCCTAGCACGTGTCAAAGAAGATGGTGTCAAACAATCCCTAGCTGAAGAAGCAGCTAATATCAAAGCGGCTACTGAAAAGGAAAATGCAGACCTTGACGAAGCTAAAACACAACTTGAAGATCTTTTAAATCGTATTGTAGCGACTATCCAACGAGAGAAAAAAGAAGCGGAACAAGATCCACAAACGGTGATTATCTACCAAAAACTCTATAATGTCTTGCTCTCTCTTCACAAGTATTTAGAGGATAACAAAGGATCCGATGCTGACTTTGAACGTGTTGATGCCCTATTTGATCAACTTGCAGCCAAAAGCAGTGATAAAGAAGGTCTCCTCACTCTAGCCAAAGAAATCATTAGCTTGAACCAGGAACTCCGTTCAAAAGCAAGTGAAACTGATAGCCAATCTAAGTCTGAGAAAGACAGTGAAACAGCTACTTCTAAACCAACAGAAAAGCAAGCACAAAGTGAGTCTGAGACAAGTGCTCAACCAAATGAATAAAAAGAAAGGCGAAGTAGCTGAGCTACCTCGTCTTTTTTAGTCTTTATAAGATACAATGCCAATGATGGTATCCACCGCACGCTCCATAGTTTGAAGGCTGACGTATTCAAAACGTCCATGCATGTTTTCACCACCAGCAAAGATATTTGGAGTTGGAATTCCCATAAAGGAAATCTTAGACCCATCTGTTCCACCACGAATTGGTTCTATAATTGGCGTGATACCTAAATCTTCCATAACAGCTTTAGCAATGGTAACGGGTGTCATGTCTTTCTCAATGACTTCCTTCATATTGTAGTACTGGTCAGTCAGAGTCAAGGTCACGCGATCATTCCCAAGTTCTTGATTCATCTTGTCAGCAATAGACTGCATAGCTGCTTTACGTGTTTCAAAGGCATCCTTTTCAAAATCGCGAATGATGTAGCTTGCACGCGCCTCCTCGACACTACCTGACACATCCATAAGATGATAGAAACCTTGGTAACCATCTGTTAGTTCAGGTCGGTCATTCTCAGGAAGTTGATTATGAAAATCAATTGCTAGCTGAAGGGCATTGACCATTTGACCCTTTGCAGTACCAGGGTGGACATTGCGCCCTTGGAAATGAAGCTCAGCAGCAGCTGCTGAGAAAGTCTCGTACTGAAGTTCTCCTAGCGGACCACCATCAACAGTATAGGCAAAGTCAACGTCAAAGTCTTCTGCATCAAACTTGTTAGCTCCAACGCCAATTTCTTCATCTGGACCAAAACCAACTCGAATCTCACAGTGTTTGATTTCGGGATGAGCAGTCAGATATTCAATAGCAGTCATAATCTCAGCAATCCCAGACTTGTCATCAGCACCTAGCAAGGTCGTGCCGTCAGTTGTGATAAGTGTTTGACCTAGATATTTTTCAAGGCTCTTGAAGTCAGCAGGATCTAGTTTAAAACCAGAAGTACCTAAGTCGATGACTCCACCATCATAGTTTTCGATAACTTGCGGCTTCACACCTTCAGCATTAAAATCAGCAGTATCCATGTGGGAGATGAAACCGATTTTACGGGTCAAACTTGGATCATTGGCAGGCAGTGTTCCGATAGCAAAACCATTTGGTAAGTAGTAGACGTTTTGTAGACCAACACGTTTCATTTCTGGAATAAGAACGTTGGTCGCAAAATCTACCTGGCTTTGCGTACTTGGAGTAGTAGTAGAGTGTTCGTCAGAGCGCGTATTGACCTTGACATAGGTCAAAAAACGTTCTAAAAGGTTCGGGTAATTCATAAAAACTCCTTTAACAATCATAAAATAGAATGCAAACTTCGGGAAATGCCTCATTCTGAAAATTTCACGAATTTTGAAAAAATATAATAATTCAAATTCAATAGACTTTTAAATGAAATCTTGGATATTTTAGATTAAAATATATGCATTGATATTTTATGAGATTTTTTTATTCTTTTTTCATTTTACCATAGAATAGTTTGAAAGACAAAGAAGAATCATACTCTTTTATTAATTAACATAATATAAAAATAATCATATTAATTGACACTGCGTGAACTTTATTGTACAATTATCTTGTAAATGTCCTAGATTGATATAGTAACAATATTAGTACATTCTAGTTAAGGAGAATAAAATGAACATTCGCTTCGATTTTAAGAAAGTTCAAATTATTGCGCGCCGTTTAGTTACACTGTTAGCTATTCTCTTTTTGTGTGCTCCGATAAGCCTGTTAAATGCTGATTCTACTACAGAACCTCAGACAACCCTTCATAAAACAATTACTCCGATATCGGGACAGGATGACAAGTATGAGTTGTCATTGGATATCACTTCCAAACTGGGAACGGAGACCCAAACGGATCCCTTGGATGTTGTTTTAGTAGCAGACCTCTCAGGAAGTATGCAGAATCAGGATGTCCAATCTTTTGATGGACGGACGATCAGTCGGATTGACGCATTGAAAAATACTCTAAGAGGAACAAATGGTCGTAAGGGCTTAATTGATACCATTCTATCCAATTCTAATAACCGTTTATCTATGGTAGGATTTGGTGGGAAAATTGACAATAAAAAGAATGATCAGTATTGGGATGGAAATAAATGGAGACTTTTTAGACCATACTGGCCCTATGAACGGATGACAAAATACTATGATGGCGTTTCACCATGGGATGATGCTAACACGATTTTAGGATGGAGTAACAATGCTCGTGCTGCTAAAACAGCGGTATACAACATGAGTATTGCAGGAGGTAATTCCATTGGTACTGAGTCAGGTATTGGTACCGGGACCAATATTGGGGCTGGATTAACCTTGGCCAACCAGTTAATGGGAAGTGCAAGATATAATGCTAAGAAAGTCGTTATTTTGCTTTCAGATGGCTTTGCGAATATGGTCTACGATGCCAATGGTTACACTATATATAACTACAATAACGAAGATCCTAATATCGAAACAGCTCCCCAGTGGTTTTGGGATAGATTAAATAATAATCTAAATAGTCTATCATATAGCTTGGCTCCAACACTTGATGGTTTCTATTCGATTAAATTTCGTTATTCAAACAATGTCGACAGTATTACCAGTCTGCAATATTATATGAGGCAACATAATGCCTCCATTCCAAATGAAATATTCTCTGCAAATGATGAGGACCAGTTACAAGACAGTTTCAAAGATATCACTGATAAGATTCTGCCACTGGGAGTCCACCACGTGACTATCAAGGATGTTCTTTCTAAGTATGTCCAGCTATTACCAAACGGATCGTCAGAGTTTCGTGTAGTGAAAGAAAAGGCTGGTAGTAGTGAAACATTAACCGAAAATCAAGTAACTTTTGATTCCAAGACAACGTCAGAAGGATTAGTGGAAGTTACGGCTAAATTTTCTCCGAATTATTCCTTAGAAGATGGAGCTAGATATGTCCTTAAATTTACTGTTACATCTAGTCAAGAAGCCCTGGATGCTATTGCTGGTGATAAAAAACTAGAGGCTGGTGATGCTGAAGGTTCTGATGTCAATAAACTCTACTCCAATAAAGGTGCCAGTGTCACCTATTCCTATGGAATAGGCACCTCTCAAACCAAGACCAAAGAATACTCTGACAACCCAACCTTTAAGCCTTCAGATCCATTAACGGTACCAGTGGAAGTTGAATGGCAAGGTGTGACGGGTGCGAGAACTGTTGTTACAGCTGATCAACCGAGTAATGTTGAACTGAAACTGGTTCAAAAGAACAAGAACGGAGGTTCTGACAATCAAGAATATCGAAAGATCAATGTGACTGTTGAAAAAAATAAATCTAATGAAACGAGGAACTTTGAAAAAGTTGCCAAAGGATATCAATACGATTTAATTGCACCGGACATCCCAGCCTTTACCAAAGAAATAAAAAATGTTGGTACAGAAACTAAACCATCCTTTAAGGTAATCTATAAACAATTGCCAAGTCTGACGATTAAGAAAGTGTTGGAAGCTGAAAATAACTTGAACAAGGAGTTTAGGATTAAGGTAAAACTAACCTCTCCTGATTCTACGCCATTGAATGGAACTTTTGGTGAGATAACTGTTGTGAATGGTGAAGCGGAGATCCGTGTCGAAAAACGAAAACGTTGGAAAGGTATTCTAAGCTATCTTCCTCGAGGAACCCATTACAAGGTTGAAGAAGAAGCGGCATCAACGAACGGTTACCACGTTACATATGAGAATCAAGAGGGTGATCTGAATAAAGACGAAACCAGCACTGTTACGAATCACAAGCTTCCAAGTTTATCAGTCACAAAAAAAGTTACAGGCGTATTTGCCAATCTATTAAAATCCTTCAAGATTACCATTAACATTAGGGATGCTCAGAACAGTCCATTGAATGGAACCTATAATGCAACGGTGAATAATAAAAGAATTCCTTTGCAATTTACGAACGGTCGAGCGTCTATAGATCTAAACAAAGATCAAACCATAAAAATTGATGGACTTCCACTCAATAGTCACTACACTATTGAAGAGGAATCAAACTCTTCTCGTGGATATCAGGTATCTTATGAAAATCAAGAAGGCAAACTGGATGGGGATAAGTCCGCGACAGTCACGAATAACAAGAACAGTGTACCTGAAACCGGAGTTGACTTCCTCAGCAGTACACTCATGTTAGGAATAATCCTTCCGCTAGGAGGAATCTTCTTTACAATCCTACTCGGATATCTAGTGGTACATAGGAGAAAATAATGCTACTAAAAAAGAAATATAAGAAAACGGTAACACAAGTCAATCGGGATAAGTCTCCGCCGAGTGTATGGGGAGATATCCTCTACTTAGTCAGTAAGCTTCTGATGGTTGGGTTTGTACTGGCCACCCTTTATTTTTTTGTTTTTGGACTATTGAGATATAATGACGATGGCATGAAGCCAGCCTTAAAAGATGGCGACTTGGTTGTCTACTATAGGTTGGATAAACGTTATTCGATTGGTGATCTGCTCGTATATAGTTATAAGGGTAAGGAAAGAGTGGCGCGTGTTATAGCAACCGAAGGAAGTACGATCGATATAAATGAAAATGGTCTCATCATCAATGGTTCTCCTCAACAAGAGCAGGATATCTACAAAGAAACGCTGCTCTATAAGGAAGGGGCAACCTTCCCCATGAAAGTCCCAGCAGGACAACTCTTTGTCCTCGGAGACAATCGAACAACGGCTGTAGATAGTCGTGCTTTTGGAACCATTCCTATACAGGATACCCATGGCAAGGTGGTAACAGTCCTAAGGCGACGGGGCTTTTGATGATAATTTATGAAAAAAGAAATTTAAAAATAAAAGGAATAATCATGAAAAAAACATTTTTGAAAAAATTAGTTACTGCAAGCATTGCAGCTGTAACCGCCTTGTCGGTCTTTAGAGGAGTGCCAACATTTGCGGATGAAAACTCTGATGCAACCGCAATGTCCAATGGAGAAACAAATGCACAAGTATCCATTAACAAGGTGTTGAATATTGCAGAAGGAATCACTACACCACTAGCTAACTTTACCTTTACTTTCACTCCGAAAAACGGTAACTCGAATAACGGAGTACCATATGAAACAATCAATGCTTCAAACGGTCAAATAGCAGATAAAACAATTAATTATTCTGAAAGAGATGTTTTGCAACCAAATCAAACTAGTATTAAGAAAGAAACTGGAAATATTTTTGCAAACGTGACTTACACACACGCTGGAGAATATGTCTATACTGTAGCTGAAAAACAAAATGACGGTTGGAGAGCAATTCAAAGAGGTGATGATGCAATTGACTCAATGACATATGATAATCGTAGCTATGAAATGCATGTTATTGTAAAAAATAAATCAACGAGTGGTGTCTATATCTCATCTGTGTACTTTAAACAAGAAACAACAGGGGCCACAGCTAAAGTGAAACCATCTGAAAAAGGGCCTACTTACAAATATGATTTGTTCACAAATATCTATCGTAAAAATGCTGGTAAGATAACAGATCCAAATCACCCCCATCCTAATAATCCGCACCTTGCGAAGTTTAATCCTAAAGTTGACTCATTAGTAATTAAAAAAGTTGTTTCAGGAGGAACTGCAGATAAATCGAAAGATTTCACTTTCAAGCTTACTTTCAAAAAAGCATCTACTGAAGATAGAACATCTATTGTAGGAAAAATCGGGAATGTTTCTAAAACTTTCGAATACGGAAAAGAAACAATAATTACACTACACCATGATCAATCCTTAGTATTTGATACAATCCCAGCAGGTACTCGTTATAAATTGGTTGAAACAGGATCTCAGGGCTATACAGCTTCAGCTGCTTATTGGGAAAATGGAGTATCTAAAACTCAAGCAGGCAGAATTTCAGCTGATTTGACTCAAGATAGTATTTTAGTTGGCGAAAAACGAAATGAAAACACAATCACCAATAGCGTTCAAGACGTTACCCCTACTGGTCTCTTGATTGACAACCTTCCTTTCATCTTGATGATTGGTCTTGGTTTGGCTGGATTTGTTGTTTTGTCTAAAAAACGCAGACAAGCTTAAACAAGTGGTTTGACTTATGAAAATCAAGCGTGAGAAACCAAAAAGGAGTTTGTCTAGGCGTCTGGTCCTTGCTGTAGATGCATTGATGAATCATATCTTGCTCCTCTTGGCAGCCTTAGTCTTTCTCTTTGGTTTCTACGCCCTTTGGGATGCCAATCAGGTCTATTCTCAGGTCTTCGTCTAGTGAGTATGAAGCCTATAGACCTGTT
>NZ_GL732466.1:46970-66361 GCF_000187645.1 Streptococcus sp. C300 | reverse complement strand
GCAGAATTTCAGCTGATTTGACTCAAGATAGTATTTTAGTTGGCGAAAAACGAAATGAAAACACAATCACCAATAGCGTTCAAGACGTTACCCCTACTGGTCTCTTGATTGACAACCTTCCTTTCATCTTGATGATTGGTCTTGGTTTGGCTGGATTTGTTGTTTTGTCTAAAAAACGCAGACAAGCTTAAACAAGTGGTTTGACTTATGAAAATCAAGCGTGAGAAACCAAAAAGGAGTTTGTCTAGGCGTCTGGTCCTTGCTGTAGATGCATTGATGAATCATATCTTGCTCCTCTTGGCAGCCTTAGTCTTTCTCTTTGGTTTCTACGCCCTTTGGGATGCCAATCAGGTCTATTCTCAGGCTTCGTCTAGTGAGTATGAAGCCTATAGACCTGTTAGTACCAGTGAGAAGGATGAGCTTGCTAGTTTTTCTGGCTTTCACAAGCTACAGCAAGTCAATCCAGAGGTTCTCGGTTGGATCAATGTCTATGGCACCAATATCGACTATCCCTTAGTTCAAGCCAAAGACAATGAAAAATACCTGAACAAGGATTCCAAGGGAGAATTTGCAGCTACAGGGGCTATTTTCCTTGAGGCTCGAAATGAATCCAAGTTCGAAGACTTTAATACCATCATCTACGGACACCATGTAGAAAATGGGGTTATGTTTGGAGATGTAGCAAAGTTTTCTGATAAGGAATTCTTTGACCAGCATCGCTACGGCAGTATTTACTATAATGGCGTTGAAAAAGGTCTTGAAATCTTTGAAATGCTCGAGGTGGACGCCTATGACTTTAACATCTACGATCCAGGTATTAATGGGGATGATCGGCGCCAAGAATATATCGATCACTTACTCTCGGTTGCCATTCACAAACGAGACATTACACTGGGGCCAAATGACCATATCATCCTTCTCAGTACCTGTTTCCTAGACGTAACAAATGGGAGACATATCGTAGTTGCCAAGATTACGGATACAGTTCCAAAGAACACCTTCCATACGAAAAAATCAAAACCATTCCCTTACAGCGTCTTTGATGATTCGTCGCTCGGACGATTTCTCTCATCGATTCCTTTGTGGATATGGTATATCATCTTATTTATCTTGCTCTTGCTATTGATCTTCTTGCTCATCATCCTCTACTTGATCTTGCGTCGTAGAAGAGAAGCAAAGGAAGAAGGGGCAGATACCATTACTGACTAAACTACCAATAAAAGAGAAAGGGACAGCCTCTCTTGCTCTTTTATTTTCAAGGCTAGAAAGGAGAAAGAAGGAAATATGAAAACAAGTACGAGTCACAAAACCATAAAGGTCATTCTATCCCTCTTTCTAGCTTTTTTCTGTCTTTTTACAGCTGATAGAGTCCTTGCGAGTGACTACGATCATTATAATCCCATTGAAAAGGATGCCAGTAGTACGGGCTTTGAAACCTTGCAACACCTCAACAAGGATGTTTGTGGTTGGATTAGCCTCGATGGGACCAAGGTAGATTATCCCCTCTTGCAGAGTCAGGACAATGTCAAATACCTTGATCGCAATGCTTTTGGCGATTATACTGTGTCAGGTTCTATATTCCTAGACTATCGTTTTAACCCCAACTTTACAGACTTTAACACCATCATCTATGGTCACTCCATGGCTTCTGGTGCTATGTTTGGGGAGATTCAAAAATTTGTGGATCAAGATTTTTTTGACAAGCATCGCTATGGCTCTATCTACTACAATGGTCGAGAACGTGGTCTGGAGATTTTTGGGATTTTAGAAGTAGATGCCTATGACACGGAGATTTACCGTACTTTGAGTTCCAACGATGAGGAACACCAGGCTTACTATCAATATCTGCTAAGTAAAGCCAAGTACAAGCGAGATGTCTCCTTGACCTCAACGGACAAGATTGTTTTGTTAAGCACCTGTTTCCTTAATATTACCAACGGAAGACATATCCTCTTAGCTAAAATAACGGATGTACCAGTAAAAGCAGCCCAGGATAAAAGTGGGGAAGCAGTAGGAACACGCTATTTTGACCAAGGGATTCCAACGCATTGGATTTATATCCTTGCCTTTCTTCTCCTGATTATCGTTATTTTGCTCCTTGTTGTGATCATCCTAATCATGAGGCGAGATAGAAAGACAAAAGAACAAAAGAAATAGTAGACGTCGGAAGCGTTTACTATTTTTGTCTTTCATGATAGAATAGATAGTGAAAATAATAACATAAGGATGATAACATGAAAAAAGCCATATTAATGATGACCTTTGGATCTCCCGAGGAGATTAGTTTTGAAGGAGTAGCAGAATTCTTTACAAACATTCGTCGTGGAGTTAGACCCCGAGACCCCGAGATTCAGACTCTCTATGACAACTATGTCCTTATCGGTGGGACGCCCTTGCAGCGGATTACACGTGAGGAGGTTGATTTAGTCAAGGAACGTTTAGGCGAGGAGTACGGTATCTACTTTGCCAACAAATTTTCTCGTCCCTTTATCCCAGACGTGATCAAGCAGATGGAAGCTGATGGTGTTGAAGAATGTATCTGCTTGATTTTGGAACCTCATTATTCTTTTTACTCAGTCATGGGGTATGAAAAGTTTCTGGAAAGCCAGCAGATCCGATTTTTAGTTATTAAGGACTGGTATCAACAACAGGCTTTGTTGGACTTTTGGACAGATGAGATTAGAAAAATTTTACGAAACCATGTGGGAGAAGAGTCTTTCAAGGTGATCTTTTCAGCCCATAGCGTCCCCATTTTTGCCTTGGATTATGGAGATCCTTATATCGATCAGATTTTCGATAATAGCAAGCTAATTGCTGAACAACTCGGCCTAACAGCCGACCAGTATACCAATACTTGGCAGAGCGAAAGCGATATTGGAATCCCTTGGATCAAGCCAGATGTCTTAGAATATTTACGAGAACAAAAGCAACATCCAGAGCATTATATTTTTGTCCCGATTAGCTTTATCAGTGAGCACATCGAAGTCTTGTTTGATAACGATGTGGAATGTTATGAGTTGTGTCAAGAATTAGGTGTCACCTACCATCGTCCACCTATGCCCAATACAGATAGCCGTTTAATTGACGCTTTAGTTGCTACTGTACGAGCCAATGAAGACAAAGAATTTAAAGCTTTTCTCCCAGAAGAAGAAACCTTCGATGAGTTAGCGCCTTCGGCAACTACAAAGGACATCATGGAGGAGACAGACGACCTTCAGATGCCAGAATTTGTCAAAAAACTCATTGAGAAAAAAGGCCGTGAAAATGTGAAGATGCCTTACTTGATTAAGAAAATGCTCGAAAAGGCTGGGAAGTTACCAAAAGAGTAAAGAAAAAAGGATTTAGCTTTAAGCTAAATCCTTTATCTGTTTTATTTTTTCTCAAGAAGAGCTTTGATTTCTTGAAGAACTTCAAGTTCAGTTGGAGCAGCAGGTGCTTCCTCAACCACTTCCTCTTTCTTACGAAGGTTTTGCGCTTTTTCCATAGCTTTAATAACGAAGAAAAGCACAGTACCTACAACGAGAAAGTTGATAATAGCACTCAAGAATTTACCATATGTAACACCATTCCATGCAAGCTCAGCGATGTTTTGTACTTTCGCAGCTTCCAAAGCTGGGTTCAATAGAAGTGGAGTGATGATATCGTTAACAAATGAAGTAACGATAGCACCAAATGCAGAGGCAATGATCACACCGACAGCAAGGTCAACGACATTACCACGAAGCAAGAATTCTTTAAGATCCTTTAACATTTTCATAAATTCCTTTCCTAATTTATTATATCCTAAATTGTGACAAAAAGCAACTTGAACGCTCAAAGTGGTCAGTTGTTCCCTTTAAAAATATAGATTTTACTGAAAATATAGTTTAAAATGATGATCAAGATTTGTGCTAGAATAGTTTCAATCGTATTAACCCTATCTATATTAAATTCGACAAACTGGCCAATAATATCAGGGAAAGTTGTAACAAAGATATAAGTTAAAAGAACGTCAAGACCAAGAGTAGAAAGACGAGCTAAGAAAAACTTAGCCAGGCGGGTTGGCCAATTCCTTCTCTCTTGTTTAAAGACGATTGTATCATTTGTGAGAAAGGCAAAGAGAATCCCGATAATATTTGCGAGGGCAGTTGCGAGGATTTCCTGGTGGCTGATATGGTAAATAACCAAACGTGATACAATAGAAACCAGAGTAGTAGCGCCACCAAAAAAAAGATAGGCAAGGATTTCATTATCAAAGAAAGCTTTTATTTGATTTTTCATGATTTTAGTATAGCATAAAGTCATATATTGTGCTATACTGGTAAGGTTGATAACCTCAACCCTTGGTGCTTAGCTTCTTTCACCAAGCATATTTTACGCGGGAAACCGCTAAAGGAGAAAACATGAAAAAATTAACTGTTCGTGACATGGCAGACATCGCTATCGTTGCTGCGATCTATGTAGTTTTGACTATTACGCCACCAATCAATGTTCTTAGTTTTGGGGCGTATCAGTTCCGTATTTCAGAAATGTTGAATTTCTTGGCCTTTTACAACCCTAAATATATCATCGGTGTGACAATTGGATGTATGATTGCTAATTTATTTAGTAGTTTTGGCCTAATAGATGTCTTTGTCGGTGGAGGTTCTACCCTAGTTTTCCTTAGTCTAGGGGTATTGCTCTTTGCAAAATACAGCAAAGATTACCTCTTTAACGGATTGATTCGAAAAGATCATTTCTTCTTTTCAATCCTCTTCTCCATTTCAATGATTACCATTGCAGCTGAACTCCATATCTTGACAGAAGCTCCCTTCTTCTTCACATGGTTCTCTACTGGAATTGGTGAGTTTGCATCACTTATAGTGGGAGCGATTTTGATTGGTAAATTGGGACAGCGAATCGATCTAACAAAATAAGAAGTTTATAAGCTAGATTCTTGCTAAATCTAGCTTTTTTCATTCCATAAAATTAAAAGAGAGCGCTTGACAAGAACATAGAACTATAGTATACTTTTTAGGTAAGCTGATTTAGCTCAGTTGGCAGAGCGCATCCATGGTAAGGATGAGGTCGCCGGTTCAATCCCGGCAATTAGCATTAAATAGATACAAAAACCCTTATTTACAAGGGTTTTTGTTATGTCTGCCCCAAATTTTTCAAAGATATTTCTTATGCACCTGTATAAATGAAGCAAAGAGTTTTGGCTGTTGACAAAAGTGACTCTATCTAGTAGAATAGTAGATGCGATGAGTCGATAGGCAGTCTTCGGACTGCTATTGAGCATAAGGAGGTCATAACGCAGGAGCGGACCTTGATGAGTTGTGTGAACCTGCTCATCACATGAAGATGCCTCTTAGTCCCTGGTCAATGACTAGGGATTTTTAATTTTCAGAAAATATAACCCAAAAATGCTTTTCAATTTCTGGAAAAAGTAGTATAATACATCTATTATAGAAATTTTTAGAAAATTCCGAAAGAGGTTATTTATGGGATATACAGTTGCTGTAGTCGGCGCGACAGGTGCTGTCGGAGCTCAGATGATAAAAATGTTGGAAGAATCAACACTTCCAATCGATAAAATTCGTTACCTTGCTTCTGCACGTTCAGCAGGCAAGACTTTGAAATTTAAAGACCAAGATATTACGATTGAAGAAACGACTGAGACCGCTTTTGAGGGTGTTGATATTGCACTCTTCTCAGCAGGTGGTTCGACATCAGCTAAGTATGCACCATACGCAGTTCAAGCTGGAGCTGTAGTAGTAGATAACACATCTTATTTCCGTCAAAATCCAGATGTTCCTTTGGTTGTTCCAGAGGTCAATGCTCATGCACTTGATGCCCACAACGGGATTATTGCCTGCCCTAACTGTTCAACAATCCAAATGATGGTGGCTCTTGAGCCAGTTCGTCAAAAATGGGGCTTGGATCGTATCATCGTTTCAACTTACCAAGCAGTCTCTGGTGCAGGTATGGGAGCGATTCTTGAAACACAACGTGAACTTCGTGAAGTCTTGAATGATGGTGTGAATCCACGTGATTTGCATGCGGAAATCTTGCCTTCAGGTGGTGACAAGAAACACTATCCTATCGCCTTTAACGCTCTTCCGCAAATCGATGTCTTTACTGACAATGATTACACTTACGAAGAGATGAAAATGACTAAGGAAACGAAGAAAATCATGGAAGATGATAGCATCGCAGTGTCTGCAACCTGTGTTCGTATTCCAGTTTTGTCAGCTCACTCTGAGTCAGTTTATATTGAAACAAAAGAAGTGGCTCCAATCGAAGAAGTGAAAGCAGCTATCGCAGCCTTCCCAGGTGCAGTTCTTGAAGATGATGTAGCTCATCAAATCTATCCACAAGCCATCAATGCAGTTGGTTCACGTGATACCTTTGTTGGTCGTATCCGTAAAGACTTGGATGCAGAAAAAGGAATCCACATGTGGGTTGTTTCCGATAACCTTCTTAAAGGTGCTGCTTGGAACTCAGTTCAGATTGCAGAAACGCTTCACGAACGTGGATTGGTTCGTCCAACAGCTGAGTTGAAATTTGAATTAAAATAGTCATATCGTTTAGGAGTTCAGATGAACTCCTTCTTTGAAATAGAGAGGTGTTTCTCATGTCTTATCAAGATTTAAAAGAGTGTAAAATCATCACAGCCTTTATTACCCCTTTTCATGAGGATGGTTCCATCAACTTTGATGCCATTCCAGCCTTGATTGAGCATTTATTGGCCCATCACACAGACGGCATTCTTCTAGCTGGAACGACTGCTGAGAGTCCGACCTTGACCCACGATGAAGAGTTGGAACTCTTTGCGGCTGTACAAAAGATTGTCAATGGACGCGTTCCTTTGATTGCGGGTGTAGGTACCAATGATACCCGAGACTCGATTGAGTTTGTCAAAGAAGTAGCAGACTTTGGTGGCTTCGCTGCTGGACTTGCTATCGTACCATACTACAACAAACCTTCTCAAGAAGGCATGTATCAGCACTTTAAAGCGATTGCAGATGCTTCTGACCTACCGATTATCATCTATAACATTCCAGGGCGTGTAGTTGTTGAATTAACTCCAGAAACCATGCTTCGTTTGGCTGATCATCCAAATATCATCGGTGTTAAAGAATGTACCAGCTTGGCCAATATGGCTTACTTGATTGAACACAAGCCAGAAGAATTCTTGATTTATACAGGTGAAGATGGAGATGCCTTCCATGCCATGAACCTTGGTGCGGATGGGGTTATTTCTGTTGCCTCCCATACAAATGGAGATGAGATGCACGAGATGTTCACTGCCATTGCAGAAAGCGATATGAAGAAAGCTGCAGCTATTCAGCGTAAATTCATTCCTAAAGTCAATGCCCTCTTCTCTTATCCAAGTCCTGCTCCAGTTAAGGCAGTTTTGAACTACATGGGATTTGAAGCGGGGCCAACTCGTCTACCTCTTGTTCCAGCACCAGAAGAAGATGCCAAACGCATCATCAAAGTTGTTGTAGATGGTGACTACGAAGCAACTAAGGCAACCGTAACAGGTGTCCTTAGACCAGATTACTAATAAAGACATTAAAATCCATGACCGAATGAATGATCATGGATTTTTCTTATTTTCCTAAACAGAATTGGCTAAAGAGTTGGGTGATGAGTTCATCAGGAGCTGCATCACCTGTGATTTCTCCGAGAATTTCCCAAGTACGAGTCAAGTCAACTTGAAGCAAATCAACTGGCATCCCCAGTTCCAGACCTTGGTTAACAGCTTGTAGGCTTTCAACGGCCTTTTCAATCAAGGAAATATGACGGGCATTTGACAAGTAAGTAGCATCTTGCTCAACCAAGCCAGCATTTTCAAAGAAGAGGTCGTTAATACGCTCTTCGATTTTATCAATGTTTTGATTTTTAAGAACTGAAATACGGATGATATCTTCTGGTAGTTCCGAAGTTTCAATCGCTTCAGGAAGATCCGTTTTATTAAGTAGAATAATGCGGTTGGTAACTTGGCTGATTTCTAAGAGTTGGCGATCTTGGGCGGTCAGTGGTTCACTGGCATTTAGTACTAGTAGTACCAAGTCAGCTTCCTTGAGGGCTTTTCTAGAACGTTCGACACCGATTTGTTCCACGATATCATCTGTATCCCGGATACCGGCTGTATCAATCAATTTGAGAGGAACCCCGTTGATGTTGACGTATTCTTCGATGACATCACGGGTGGTACCAGCGATGTCCGTTACAATAGCCTTGTCTTCACGAAGGAGATTGTTGAGAAGACTGGATTTCCCAACGTTGGGACGTCCGATGATGGCAGTTGAAATTCCCTCACGAAGGATTTTACCACGACGAGCTGTTCTAAGGAGATTGGTTAGCAATTGTTCAAACTCCATAGTCTTCTCGCGGACAACAGCAGTAGTAGCTTCCTCAACATCGTCGTACTCAGGATAGTCGATATTGACCTCTACTTGGGCAAGCGTATTGAGGATTTCTTGGCGAGTATTATTGATAAGATCAGAAAGGGAACCATCTAGTTGTTTGACTGCAATATTCATGGCCTTATCTGTCTTAGCACGGATGATGTCCATCACTGCCTCAGCCTGTGTCAAGTCCACGCGACCGTTTAGAAAGGCGCGTTTGGTAAATTCACCAGGTTCTGCCAACCGAGCTCCTTCACGGATAGCTAGTTGGAGAATTTCATTGGTTACCGCAATCCCGCCGTGGGTGTTAATCTCGATAATATCCTCACGAGTGAAGGTCTTCGGAGATTTCATGGCCCCAACCATAACCTCATCCATGACCTTACCAGTTTGAGGGTCAATGATGTGACCGTAGTTGAGGGTATGGCTTGCAACCTTGCTCAAGTCTTTTCCTTTAAAAATCTTTTGCGCAATGGCAAAACTATCTGTTCCGCTCAGGCGGACAATACCAATGGCTCCTTCACCTAGTGGAGTAGAGATAGCAGCGATGGTATCAAATTCACGTGTAATCATACTATTTCCTTTTGTATTTCTTTTCTTAGGATAGGTATCCAAGCATCTCTTCAAATTGTAACAAAATTAGACTATTTCTTCAATGGATGCTACTTGGAGATTGAAAAAGCCTAAGCAATTCTGCTTAAGCTGGATTATTTGGTGCGCATTTCCCCTTGAGGGAAGTAGGTTCCTTCTGGCATGTCGTTGATGATGACATGAACGGCTGATTGAGGGGCTCCAGTATTACGAACAACAGCTTCCGTTACTTCCTTAGCAAGAGCTTTCTTTTGCTCGAGCGTGCGTCCTTCAAATAAATCGATGCGTACAAATGGCATAATAGCTTCCTCCACTAGTTTTTGATTTCTTCTATTTTACCACATTTTGCCGTTTAAAGCTTCAGAAAATTATGATATACTAGAATGTAGCAAAAATTTAGAAATGGACGTGAATTAGAAGCATGGCACAGTTGTATTATCGTTATGGGACCATGAACTCTGGTAAGACGATTGAGATTCTCAAGGTGGCCTATAACTACGAGGAGCAAGGAAAGGGAGTTGTGATTATGACTTCGGCTCTGGATACGCGTGACGGTGTCGGCTATGTATCCAGTCGGATTGGTATGAAACGCCCAGCCATTGCGATTGAGGAAGCGACGGATATCTTTGGCTATATTCGAGACTTACCTGAAAAACCTTACTGTGTGCTAGTTGATGAGGCTCAGTTTCTCAAGCGTCACCATGTTTACGACCTAGCTCGTGTTGTGGACGAGCTAGACATACCTGTCATGGCTTTTGGTTTGAAGAATGACTTTCGCAATGAATTGTTCGAAGGTTCAAAATACCTCTTGCTCTTAGCAGACAAGATTGAAGAAATCAAGACCATCTGTCAGTATTGTAAGAAAAAGGCGACCATGGTGTTGCGCACGCACGATGGTGTACCAGTCTATGATGGAGAACAAATTCAGATCGGTGGAAATGAAACCTATATCTCAGTCTGCCGTAAACATTATTTTGCCCCTGAAATCAATAAGGAGAATGAAGAAAAATGAACATCTATGATCAACTACAAGCTGTAGAAGACCGTTATGAAGAATTAGGAGAATTGCTGAGTGACCCAGATGTGGTGTCTGATACCAAGCGTTTCATGGAGCTTTCGAAAGAAGAGGCTTCTACTCGTGATACAGTAACAGCCTACCGTGAGTACAAACAAGTCCTTCAAAACATCGTTGACGCCGAAGATATGATTAAGGAATCAGGCGGAGATGCGGACTTGGAAGAAATGGCCAAGCAAGAGCTCAAAGATGCCAAGGCTGAAAAAGAAGAATACGAAGAGAAATTGAAAATTTTGCTCCTTCCAAAGGATCCAAACGATGATAAGAACATCATCCTTGAAATCCGTGGAGCAGCTGGTGGAGATGAAGCAGCACTATTCGCTGGGGATTTGCTAACCATGTACCAAAAGTATGCGGAAGCCCAAGGCTGGCGCTTTGAAGTCATGGAAGCTTCTATGAATGGTGTGGGTGGTTTCAAAGAAGTGGTTGCTATGGTATCAGGTCAATCAGTTTACTCTAAACTTAAGTACGAATCAGGTGCCCACCGTGTGCAACGTGTCCCCGTGACAGAAAGCCAAGGTCGTGTACACACTTCAACTGCGACAGTTCTTGTCATGCCTGAAGTGGAAGAAGTTGAATACGATATTGATCCAAAAGACCTTCGTGTTGACATTTACCACGCATCTGGTGCTGGTGGACAGAACGTAAATAAGGTTGCGACTGCCGTGCGTATCGTTCACTTGCCAACCAATATCAAGGTTGAGATGCAGGAAGAACGTACCCAGCAGAAGAACCGTGAGAAGGCCATGAAAATCATTCGTGCGCGTGTTGCTGACCATTTTGCTCAGATTGCTCAAGATGAACAAGACGCTGAGCGAAAGTCAACAATCGGTACTGGTGACCGTTCAGAACGGATCCGTACTTATAATTTCCCTCAAAACCGTGTCACAGACCACCGTATTGGCTTGACTCTCCAAAAACTAGATACTATTTTGTCTGGTAAATTGGATGAAGTTGTGGATGCCTTGGTTCTTTATGACCAAACACAAAAATTAGAAGAATTAAACAAATAATGAAATTAGCTCAATTATTTTCAGATTTTGAAGAAGAGTTGATAAGACAAGGAGAGGAAGCAGAAAGCCTCTCTTTTGTCTATCGTAGCTTAAAAAATCTCTCTTTTACAGACTTTGTCTTTGCCCTCCAGCAAGAGGTAACAGAGGCCGAAAAACAATTTGTAGAAGAAATTTTCCAGCAGTTAGCGTCCCATAAACCAGCTCAGTATATCATCGGACAGGCAGATTTCTTTGGAATGCAGTTAAAAGTGGATGAGCGGGTTTTGATTCCTCGTCCAGAAACAGAAGAGTTGGTAGAACTTATCCTGGCCGAAAATCCTGAGGATAAGCTTAAGGTCCTAGATATCGGGACTGGAAGTGGCGCCATAGCTCTTGGATTAGCTAAAAACAGACCGGATTGGTCAGTGACAGCAGCAGATATTTCCCAAGACGCCTTAGAGCTTGCATCAGAGAATGCTAGAAATCAAAATCTTAATATATTTTTTAAAAAATCTGATTGTTTTGCAGAAATTTCTGAAAAATATGATATAATTGTATCCAATCCACCCTATATCTCTCGTGAAGATGAGTCAGAGGTCGGTTTGAATGTTTTACATTCGGAGCCTCATCTAGCTCTCTTTGCAGATGAGGATGGCCTAGCTATTTACCGCAGAATTGCGGAAGATGCAAAAGACTATCTCACAGATGGTGGTAAGATTTATCTTGAAATTGGATACAAGCAAGGTCAAAGTGTTCCTGCGCTTTTTAGGAAATATCTTCCTGAAAAACGGGTACGAACACTCAAGGACCAATTTGGTCAAGATAGGATGGTTGTAGTTGATGATGGACAGGATTAGACAAGAGTTGGAAAAGGGCGGAGCTGTTGTTTTGCCTACAGAGACAGTTTATGGTCTCTTTGCTAAGGCCTTAGACGAAAAAGCTGTCGACCATGTTTACAAACTCAAACGTCGTCCTAGAGATAAGGCACTCAATCTTAATGTCGCTTTTCTAGAGGACATCTTGCACTTTTCAAAGAATCAGCCAACTTATCTACAAAAGCTTGTAGAGGCCTTTTTACCGGGTCCCTTGACCATTATCCTCGAAGCCAATGACCGAGTTCCCTATTGGGTCAACTCTGGTCTTGCAACTGTCGGATTTCGGATGCCGAGTCACCCCATTACACTTGATTTGATTCGAGAGACAGGTCCTTTGATTGGGCCGTCTGCCAATATCTCGGGTCAGGCGAGTGGCGTGACCTTTGCTCAAATTCTAGAGGATTTTGACCAAGAGGTTTTGGGACTGGAGGACGACGCTTTTCTAACTGGACAGGATTCGACGATTTTGGATTTGTCTGGAGACAAGGTGAAAATCTTACGCCAGGGGGCGATTAAGCGAGAAGATATTCTTGCACAGTTGCCAGAGATTTCTTTTGAGGAGGAATGAGATGCTAAGAAATTTGCAAGAAACAGATGTGAATGCTATATGTGAGATTAACCAAGAGGCTTTGGGCTATTCTTTTAGTTCAGAGGACACAGCTAGTCAACTAGCTAGACTGTCTCAGGATTCTCATCATTTCCTACTTGGCTATGAGGATGAGGTCAGCCATGTCCTACTTGGATATGTCCATGCTGAGGTCTATGAATCCCTCTATTCCAAAGCAGGATTTAATATCTTAGGCTTAGCGGTTTCACCTCAAGCACAAGGGCAAGGTATCGGTAAAAGCTTACTGCAAGGGTTGGATCAAGAAGCAATAAGACGTGGTTATGAGTTTATCCGCTTAAACTCTGCCAATCACCGTCTGGGTGCTCATGCATTTTATGAAAAAGTTGGTTATACTTGTGATAAAGTGCAGAAACGGTTTATTCGCATCTTTTAGTTTATTTTCTTTCTTGTAAAAACGAACTAAAGGACCAGTCACACTATAAAGGAGAAGACCTATGATTTTTGACAAAGATGATTTTAAAGCATACGATGCTGATCTCTGGAATGCTATTGCCAAAGAAGAAGAACGCCAACAAAACAATATTGAGTTGATTGCTTCCGAAAATGTAGTTTCCAAGGCTGTTATGGCAGCTCAAGGGTCTATCTTGACGAATAAATACGCTGAAGGTTACCCAGGACGCCGTTATTATGGTGGAACTGATGTGGTAGACGTGGTAGAAACTCTAGCTATTGAACGTGCAAAAGAAATTTTCGGTGCTAAATTCGCCAATGTCCAACCTCACTCAGGAAGCCAAGCCAACTGTGCAGCATATATGGCTTTGATTGAGCCTGGTGACACTGTAATGGGAATGGATTTGGCAGCAGGTGGACACTTGACCCACGGAGCTCCAGTTAGCTTCTCTGGTCAAACCTACAACTTTGTTTCTTACAGTGTTGATCCTGAAACGGAACTCTTGGACTTTGATGCTATCTTGAAACAAGCCCAAGAAGTAAAACCAAAACTAATCGTAGCAGGTGCTTCAGCCTATTCTCAAATTATCGACTTCTCAAAATTCCGTGAAATCGCAGATGCTGTTGGGGCTAAGCTTATGGTCGATATGGCCCATATCGCTGGTTTGGTGGCAGCTGGTCTTCATCCAAGCCCAGTGCCATACGCTCATATCACCACAACAACGACCCACAAAACCCTTCGTGGACCTCGTGGTGGTTTGATCTTGACAAATGATGAAGAACTTGCTAAGAAAATCAATTCAGCTATTTTCCCTGGTATTCAAGGTGGACCTTTGGAGCATGTTGTCGCTGCTAAGGCTGTTTCCTTCAAAGAAGTTTTGGATCCAGCTTTCAAGGAATATGCTGCTAATGTTATCAAGAACAGCGAGGCTATGGCTAGTGTCTTCTTGCAAGACCCTGATTTCCGCATCATTTCTGGCGGGACTGAAAACCACCTCTTCCTTGTTGATGTAACCAAGGTTGTTGAAAACGGAAAAGTTGCTCAAAACTTGCTGGATGAAGTTAATATTACCCTAAATAAAAATTCAATCCCTTACGAAACTTTGTCACCATTCAAGACAAGTGGGATTCGTATCGGATCTGCAGCCATCACTGCACGTGGATTTGGTGAAGAAGAAAGCCGTAAAGTGGCTGAGCTCATCATTAAAACCCTTAAGAATGCAGAAAATGAAGCTTTCTTAGAAGAAGTGAGAAGTGAAGTCAAAGCGTTGACAGATGCCTTCCCATTATACGAGGACTAAAATTTTTATGGATATCTATATTAAGAAAGCTATTATCCATCAGTTCAGTCCGGATGATACCGAGCTGTTCTTAGCGGATAAGTTTCTCAATATCACTCCAAAAATCGAAGAATACCTGCGTAAAAAAATCGAACGCGTCTATTCAGATGAAGCCAAGACTGGGATTTTCGAAGAAGAAAATCCCTTCTTCAATCACATCACAGATGATTTGTTGGAGACATCAGTAACACTGGCTAATCTCTGGAAAGAGGAGTTCAGCATTTCTGAAAATCTCAAGACCAATGACTTGGTTTTTGTTCAGTTTTCTAAAGAAGGCGTTGAACATTTCGCTTTTTTGCGAATTGCTCTACGTGAGACCTTGACTCACCTTGGTGGAGAAGTTGATAATCCAATCAAGCTAACTCAGAATAACCTTCCTGGATTTGGAACGGGAGCTGACGAGGCCTTGGTGGTTAATCTTCAAAGTCGCAAGTATCATCTCATCGAAAAACGCATCAAGTACAATGGGACTTTCTTGAACTATTTTTCAGAAAATCTCCTAGCTGTTGCTCCCAAGATTTCACCAAAGAAATCCATCAAGGAATTGGAAAAAACAGCCCAGAGAATTGCTGAATCTTTTAACACAGATGATTTTCAATTTCAATCCAAGGTCAAATCAGCGATTTTCAACAATCTTGAAGAAAGCAATGAACTGTCACCTGAAAAATTGGCTAATGACCTTTTTGACAACAATCTGACAGCTCGCTTGAGCTTTATCGACCAAGTCAAGGAAGCTGTACCAGAACCAGTCCAGTTTGATGAAATTGATGCCAGTCGCCAATTAAAGAAATTTGAAAACCAAAAACTTTCCTTGTCAAATGGAATTGAGCTCATCGTTCCCAATAACGTCTATCAAGATGCGGAATCGGTCGAGTTTATCCAAAATGACAATGGAACCTATTCTATCTTAATCAAAAATATCGAGGATATTCAAAGTAAATAATGTTTAAATTTATAAGAAGAGTGCTTGTGCTAGCAGTCTTCCTTTTTGCAGGATACAAAGCTTATCATATCCATCAGGATGTTAAACAAGTCATGACCTACCAACCCATGGTGCGAGAAATCTTGAGCGAAAGAGATACTCCAGCCAATGAAGAGTTGGTGCTCGCCATGATTTATACCGAAACGAAGGGTAAAGAGCGAGATGTCATGCAGTCTAGTGAGTCTGCTAGTGGCGCTACCAATACTATCAAAGACGATGCTTCTAGTATTCGCCAAGGGGTTCAGACTCTAACCGATAACCTCTATTTGGCACAGAGCAAAGGAGTAGATGTCTGGACCGCCGTTCAAGCCTATAATTTTGGACCTGCCTATATCGACTTTATTGCTCAGAATGGTAAGGAAAATACTTTGGCCCTAGCCAAACGTTACTCCCGAGAAACGGTCGCTCCAATTCTTGGTAATACTACAGGGAAGACCTACACCTATATTAACCCTATTTCTATCTTTCACGGTGCCGAACTCTATGAAAATGGTGGAAATTATTACTACTCGAGACAGGTTCGCTTTAATCTCTATATTATGAAATTCTTTAATTTCTTCTAAACATCTGGTTTGACCAGGTGTTTTTCACTATAAGCTTTTTTTAAGATTGTTTTATTACCCTAGAAAGGTAAAGGAGGGAATACCCCATGAGAAAGAAATTCTTTCTAACAAGTGCTGCAATATTGTGGGCCGCAACAGCTATGACGAGCGTCCACGCAGCAACTGATGTTCAAAAAGTAATCGATGAAACCTATGTACAACCTGAATATGTTCTAGGTTCTTCTCTATCTGAAGACCAGAAAAATCAAACTCTTAGCAAACTTGGCTATGACGCATCAAAAGACACCAAAGATATCAAAACTATGACACCTGATATCTATTCGAAAATTATGAATGTTGCTAATGATGCTAGCCTACAGCTCTATTCGTCAGCTAAGATTCAAAAGCTGGGGGATAAGTCGCCTCTAGAAGTCAAGATTGAAACGCCTGAAAATATCACAAAGGTGACGCAGGATATGTACCGTAATGCAGCAGTGACCCTGGGAGTTGAGCATGCCAAAATCACAGTTGCAGCTCCCATACCAGTTACAGGTGAGAGCGCCCTAGCTGGGATTTACTACTCATTAGAGGCCAATGGTGCTAAAGTACCGCAAGCCAATAAAGACCTAGCCCAAGAAGAACTAAAAGCCTTGTCCGATATCAATGCTGAAAACAAGGACAAGTCAGGCTACGATGCCAATAAGCTCAATGCGGCTATGACAGATATCAAAGCAGGAATCGCAAAGGCAAAAGAAGCCAAAGGAAATCTGACAGAAGAAGATGTTCGCAAAATTGTAGAAGACACGCTAAAAAACTACAAACTCGATCAGGTTATAACAGGAAACCAGGTCAATATCATCATCAATTTTGCGCTCAACCTCTCAAAGAGTGACATCTTGAAAAATGCTGATTTTACTAAAACCCTAAATGATCTCAAACAAAGCATCGTTTCCCAAGCTGGTGATAGTTTTAAAAATATCAACCTCAACTTTGATGCCAATAAAGCGCTAGAAGAGGGGGGCAACTTCTTTAGCTCTCTTTGGCAAGCCATTGTCAACTTCTTCAAGAGTTTTGGTGCTTAGGTCATTTCATGATATAATAGATGGTAACAGAAATGTTGCCGTCTTTTTTTGTCGGCCGATAGAAAGTGAAAAATATGTTAAAGAAAAATGATATTGTAGAAGTTGAAATTGTTGATTTGACTCATGAAGGTGCAGGGGTTGCTAAGATAGAAGGTTTGGTTTTCTTTGTAGAAAATGCTCTACCAACTGAGAAAATCCTCATGCGTGTCCTCAAAATCAATAAAAAGATTGGCTTTGGGAAAGTGGAAGAATACCTTATCCAGTCACCACACCGTAATCAAGATCTAGATCTGGCTTACCTGCGTTCAGGAATTGCGGATCTAGGTCACCTTGCCTATCCAGAGCAGCTCAAGTTTAAAACCAAGCAAGTCAAAGACAGTCTCTACAAGATTGCTGGCATTAGAGATGTAGAGGTTGCTGAAACACTTGGTATGGAACATCCAATCCAGTATCGAAATAAGGCACAGGTGCCCGTTCGTCGAGTGAATGGTGTCTTGGAAACTGGCTTTTTCCGTAAAAATTCGCACGACCTCATGCCTCTTGAAGATTTCTTCATCCAGGATCCTGTCATTGACCAAGTCGTAGTAATTCTTCGAGATTTGCTTCGTCGTTATGATTTGAAACCTTATGATGAAAAGGAACAGTCTGGCTTGATTCGAAATCTTGTGGTGCGACGTGGGCACTATTCAGGGCAAATCATGGTTATCTTAGTGACTACACGTCCTAAAGTTTTCCGAGTGGAGCAGTTGATTGAACAACTTATCAAGCAGTTCCCAGAGATTGTATCTGTCATGCTAAACATCAATGACCAGAATACCAATGCGATTTTTGGTAAGGAGTGGAAGATTCTTTATGGTCAAGACTATATTACGGACCAGATGTTGGGAAATGACTTCCAAATCGCTGGCCCAGCCTTTTACCAGGTCAATACAGAAATGGCAGAGAAACTTTATCAAACGGCCATTGACTTTGCGGAGTTAAAAGCAGATGATGTGGTGATCGACGCCTACTCAGGGATTGGAACGATTGGCCTCTCTGTTGCGAAACATGTTAAGGAAGTCTATGGAGTTGAGGTCATCCCAGAAGCAGTTGAGAATAGCCAGAAGAATGCTGCATTAAACAATATCACAAATGCCCACTATGTCTGCGACACAGCTGAAAATGCCATGAGGAATTGGCTCAAGGAAGGTATCCAACCAACCGTTATCTTGGTTGATCCTCCACGCAAGGGCTTGACCGAGAGCTTTATCAAAGCAAGCGCTCAAACAGGAGCAGACCGCATTGCTTATATCTCTTGTAATGTCGCAACCATGGCGCGTGATATCAAACTCTACCAAGAGTTAGGATATGAGTTGAAGAAAGTCCAGCCAGTGGATCTTTTTCCTCAAACGCATCATGTTGAGTGTGTGAGTTTGTTAGTGAAACGCAGTTAAACCTCAAAAGGTTCACCCAAACCTTTTGAGTCCCACAGACGCATCATGTTGAGTGTGTAAGCTTGTTAGTGAAACGCAGTTAATCCTCAAAAGATTCACCCAAACCTTTTGAGTCCCACAAACGCATCATGTTGAGGCGGTATCACTGCTTGTACGAGCTGAGGTATCAGCGAAGTAGAAGTAGATGCTCCGCCCATGGGATAGGACTCGTAGAATGAGGAGGGAAACCGACGAAATGATACGGTAAGTCCGAACCGCTGAGTGCATGGCTCTGCTCTTTCGATCTGAGACAGTCGAAAAGTAGAAGGGGATGGTATTGGTATCAATCAATGAGTAACAAAGTAACAGCATGATTCGAAACATTTGCTTGTAATTTCCGGAGGAACATCAATATGGATGGAATAACAAAAGATTCTATAAAAACGGCTAAATTAATAAAACAATTATGGCCCCAATTGACCGATAAAGAAGCTTTTGATGAAGTAAAAAAATATACGAATGGCAAAAATACTGCAATCTTTACTGAAGTTGAAGGTGACACAATTGTAGGTCTAGCACTATGTTCACTCAGATTTGATTATGTTGAAGGTTGTAAATATAGTCCTGTTGGATTCTTAGAAGGGATTATTGTCGACGAGGAATATCGTTTAAAGGATATTGCTAAAAATCTCTGTACAAAATGTGAGGAATGGGCGAAAAATAAAGGGTGTAAGGAATTTGCAAGTGACTGTACTTTAACGAATACGGATTCTATAAGATTTCATCTCAATATTGGATTTCAAGAGGTAAATAGAATTATTCATTTTAAGAAGATATTATAATTTCAGAACGTGGTCAAAATTTATGTATCTTTAGGAAGTGTGAAAAAATGGACGGACTACGAATTACTTTTCATTAGTTAAGAATATAGTAATGTTGTAAAGTTAATCGAGGAGTTATTGATGGAGTTTATTAGTAGGATAGCCATAAATAAAGGCTGGTCAGATGATAAAAATATTGTGTGACAGATCAAAATCAGCAAAATATTTCTTGCGTATTTCTGATAAAGAGAAGTTAGATTCTAAGAAAATTGAATTTGATATA
>NZ_GL732466.1:38511-46950 GCF_000187645.1 Streptococcus sp. C300 | reverse complement strand
CCGAACCGCTGAGTGTGTAGCTCTGCTCGTCCGATCTGAGATAGTCGAAAAGTAGAAGGGGATGGTATTGGTATCAATCAATGAGTAACAAAGTAACAGCGTGATTCGAAACATTTGCTTGTAATTTGCGGAGGAACATCAATATGGATGGAATAACAAAAGATTCTATAAAAACGGCTAAACTAATAAAACAATTATGGCCCCAATTGACCGATAAAGAAGCTTTTGATGAAGTAAAAAAATATACGAATGGCAAAAATACTGCAATCTTTACTGAAGTTGAAGGTGATACAATTGTAGGTCTAGCACTATGTTCACTTAGATTTGATTATGTTGAAGGTTGTAAATATAGTCCTGTTGGATTCTTAGAAGGGATTATTGTCGACGAGGAATATCGTTTAAAGAATATTGCTAAAAATCTCTGTACAAAATGTGAGGAATGGGCGAAAAATAAAGGGTGTAAGGAATTTGCAAGTGACTGTACTTTAACGAATACGGATTCTATAAGATTTCATCTCAATATTGGATTTCAAGAGGTAAATAGAATTATTCATTTTAAGAAGATATTATAATTTCAGAACGTGGTCAAAATTTATGTATCTTTAGGAAGTGTGAAAAAATGGACGGACTACGAATTACTTTTCATTAGTTAAGAATATAGTAATGTTGTAAAGTTAATCGAGGAGTTATTGATGGAGTTTATTAGTAGGATAGCCATAAATAAAGGCTGGTCAGATGATAAAAAATATTGTGTGACAGATCAAAATCAGCAAAAATATTTCTTGCGTATTTCTGATAAAGAGAAGTTAGATTCTAAGAAAATTGAATTTGATATAATGGAGAAAGTTGCTTCTCTTGGAGTTCATATGTGTAAACCGATTAAATTTGAACTCTGTGGTGACGAAGTACATTCTATACACGAGTGGATAGACGGAAAAGTTGCAATGGATACCATTTTAACTTATTCAGAAAACCAACAATACACTTACGGGATAGAAACAGGAAGGTTACTTAGAAAAATTCATACAATTCCTGCTACAGAAGTTTATGAAGACTGGGAAATCTTTTTTAATCGAAAAATTGATGATAAAATCTCCAAATACAAAGAATGTCCTGTCCAATATGAAAGCGGTCATGTCTTTATTGATTTTTTGAATGAAAACCGTGAACTACTAAAGAATAGACCCCAAGTTTTGCAACATGGTGATTATCATATTGGAAATTTCATGATTGGAGAAGATCGAGAGATTTATGTGATTGACTTTGATCGTTTTGATGTTGGAGATCCTTGGGAGGAGTTCAATCGTATTGTGTGGTCAGCTCAAGTATCTCCCGCTTTCGCATCTGGTATGATAGATGGATACTTTGATGATAAGGTCCCAGATTTATTTTGGAAACTTCTTGCTGTTTACATTCTAAGTAACTTAATTGGAGCTCTTCCATGGGCTATTCCTTATGGAGAAGAAGAAGTATCAGTAATGCAAAATCAAGCTAAGGAAATTTTGGAATGGTATGATGATATGAAACAAATCATTCCTAGTTGGTATTTGATTGATAAAAAGACTGAAGAATAAAAGGGTTTAAATATTAATTTGAAAAGATATCAAGATTATTTGCTCATATTATAACGAATTCAATTCTTTATTAATACCTATCGAGAATTATCTTGAAACTTTGAATGTTGTTTCGGGGTCAAGTTACATGAAAGAATATATTTTAAATTTGGAAAAAGAATTTTCTTTAATAGAAAATGGGTTCAAAGAAGAAGAGAAGAGAGCTCTTTCTGACTATCAATCAAACGATATTGCGTATATCAAAGAATTAGCATTTCTAGCCTTTAAATCCAATGTATATCAAGTTAGAATGTACAGTGTATTTCTTTTTGGATACTTATCAGAACAAGATGATATTTCAGCATTTCTGCGAGATAAAGTTTCAAAGGATGACAATTGGAGAGTTCAAGAAGTATTAGCAAAAGCATTTGATGAATTTTGTAAGCAAACAGGTTATGAAAAATCTCTTCCAGTTATTGACGAATGGTTACAAAATAGTAATCCAAATGTTAGAAGAGCTGTTACAGAAGGTTTGAGAATATGGACGAGTAGACCATATTTCAAGGATAATCCAGATGAAGCTATTAAACGAATCGCAACATTAAAAGAAGATTCTAGTGAATATGTTAGAAAATCAGTCGGCAATTCTTTGAGGGATATTAGCAAAAAATTTCCAGAGTTAATTAAAGAAGAACTTGATGGTTGGGATATTAATAGTAAAGAGATTCAACAAGTTTACAAGCTAGCAAGTAGATTTATTAAATGATAATTCTAAACTATAAAGTTAAAAAATGGTAACTATAAAATATTTTCATTCTATAGTATAATTTTAAACAACAACTTTATCCCTTTCGTTCTATAATATAGAAGTTTGCTATCACGACATGTTGAGGCGGTAAGTTTGCTAGTCAAGGAGTAAAACGACGAAGATTAGCATTTACTTCCGCCCATGCGATAGCTGTCCGTGATTGACAAGTGCTAGCACGCAGACAGAACGGAGATAGCGAACCGCTGAGTGTGTCGCTCTGCTCGTAAAAGCTTAGAAACCTTTGAACGAAAGGGATAATGAAAGCCTTGATTGCAAGGCTTTTTGCTTTATGGTGGGTAAGTATCAGAGTGAGAAAATTTTTGGAATGAGTAGAAGTGATAGCTAGAAATTATCAGTTTCTATTTCCATTTACCCTGTGGGTACGTGTTTGTTTCCATTGACAAGGAGTTTGTGGGAATAGAAATGTACCCACCTTGTTTGAATCAAGTGAAGTGTAGTTGAAGGAAATCTGTTGAAAGCAATACTTCATTTTACCGAATAAGTAATAATTTAGGCAACTTCAAATCGATTAAAAAAAACTATTTTAAAGGTTAAGAGTAGACAAAAATTGTCCACTCTTTTTTGCAAACTCAATTTATCAATAAATGAAATGAGGGAATGTAAAATGAAATATTTTGAGGTTGAGTTAGAAAATCCTGATGAATTTTTAAAACTACAAACAGAAGATTTTGTGAAAGCTAATCGCTTGCTACTAAGGAAGATAATCCAGAGCGTTACAGTCTATGAAGAAAACTTCGTCATATCCTTTAAATCTGGCATCGAATTGGAAGTATGAGTCTCATTCCATAACTTTTATATTGAACATATCATCTTGTTGTGTTATACTATAAATTGATATAAACAAAGATGTAGGAGGAACCGAAACTATGACAGCCTCAATGCGTTTAAGATAAGCTGGCAATAAAAAAAGCAGAATCTATACCCGATGATAGGCTTTTTTGTTGTGCTTATTTATACGATATTGAGCATTCATTAGTTACGGTGAGGATATTGGTTATTTAACTATACCTTTATTTAACTATGTCTTTAATATGAATGTTTCCAAATTGTATGTATGCAGACCAAAAGCCACATTGTGGGGTTTGGCCTGCATTTTTTATTGCCTAGAATGCTATTCAAAATAGAAATTCAAGCAAAATAATATGCAGGAGATAATATAAATGGAAAAATACAACAATTGGAAACGAAAATTTTATGCAATATGGGCAGGGCAAGCAGTATCATTAATCACTAGTGCCATCCTGCAAATGGCGATTATTTTTTACCTTACAGAAAAAACAGGATCTGCGATGGTCTTGTCTATGGCTTCATTAGTAGGTTTTTTACCCTATGCGATTTTGGGACCTGCCATTGGTGTGCTAGTGGATCGTCATGATAGGAAGAAGATAATGATTGGTGCCGATTTAATTATCGCAGCAGCTGGTGCAGTGCTTGCTATTGTTGCATTCTGTATGGAGCTACCTGTCTGGATGATTATGATAGTATTGTTTATCCGTAGCATTGGAACAGCTTTTCATACCCCAGCACTCAATGCGGTTACACCACTTTTAGTACCAGAAGAACAGCTAACGAAATGCGCAGGCTATAGTCAGTCTTTGCAGTCTATAAGCTATATTGTTAGTCCGGCAGTTGCAGCACTCTTATACTCCGTTTGGGATTTAAATGCTATTATTGCCATCGACGTATTGGGTGCTGTGATTGCATCTATTACGGTAGCAATTGTACGTATACCTAAGCTGGGTAATCAAGTGCAAAGTTTAGAACCAAATTTCATAAGGGAGATGAAAGAAGGAGTTGTGGTTCTGAGACAAAACAAAGGATTGTTTGCCTTATTACTCTTAGGAACACTATATACTTTTGTTTATATGCCAATCAATGCACTATTTCCTTTAATAAGCATGGAACACTTTAATGGAACGCCTGTGCATATTTCTATTACGGAAATTTCCTTTGCATTTGGGATGCTAGCAGGAGGCTTATTATTAGGAAGATTAGGGGGCTTCGAAAAGCATGTATTACTAATAACAAGTTCATTTTTTATAATGGGGACCAGTTTAGCCGTTTCGGGAATACTTCCTCCAAATGGATTTGTAATATTCGTAGTTTGCTGTGCAATAATGGGGCTTTCGGTGCCATTTTATAGCGGTGTGCAAACAGCTCTTTTTCAGGAGAAAATTAAGCCTGAATATTTAGGACGTGTATTTTCTTTGATCGGAAGTATCATGTCACTTGCTATGCCAATTGGGTTAATTCTTTCTGGATTCTTTGCTGATAAAATCGGTGTAAATCATTGGTTTTTACTATCAGGTATTTTAATTATTGGCATTGCTATAGTTTGCCAAATGATAACTGAGGTTAGAAAATTAGATTTAAAATAAACAATATTGGAGGAATATTTATGTATCTTATTTTCATGTAACTCTTCCTGCTAAAATCGCAGGGTTTTCCCTGCATACAAGCAAATGAAAGCATGCGATTATAGACAGGAGGAAATGTTATGGAATTAATATTAAAAGCAAAAGACATTCGTGTGGAATTCAAAGGACGCGATGTTTTAGATATAAATGAATTAGAAGTATATGATTATGACCGTATTGGTTTAGTAGGAGCAAATGGTGCTGGAAAAAGCACTTTACTCAGGGTACTTTTAGGAGAATTAACTCCCCCAGGATGTAAAATGAATCGTCTGGGTGAACTTGCCTATATTCCCCAGTTGGACGAAGTAACTCTGCAGGAGGAAAAAGATTTTGCACTTGTAGGCAAGCTAGGTGTTGAGCAATTAAATATACAGACTATGAGCGGTGGTGAAGAAACAAGGCTTAAAATAGCACAGGCCTTATCGGCACAGGTTCATGGTATTTTAGCGGATGAACCTACGAGCCATTTAGACCGTGAAGGAATTGATTTTCTAATAGGACAGCTAAAATATTTTACAGGTGCACTGTTAGTTATTAGCCATGACCGCTATTTTCTTGATGAAATAGTAGATAAAATATGGGAACTGAAAGATGGCAAAATCACTGAGTATTGGGGAAACTATTCTGATTATCTTCGTCAGAAAGAGGAAGAACGTAAGAGCCAAGCTGCAGAATACGAACAATTTATTGCGGAACGTGCCCGATTGGAAAGGGCTGCGGAGGAAAAGCGAAAACAGGCTCGTAAAATAGAACAGAAGGCAAAAGGTTCTTCAAAGAAAAAAAGTACTGAAGACGGAGGGCGTTTAGCTCATCAAAAATCAATAGGAAGTAAGGAAAAAAAGATGTATAATGCTGCTAAAACCCTAGAGCACAGGATTGCGGCCTTAGGAAAAGTAGAAGCTCCGGAAGGCATTCGCAGAATTCGTTTCAGGCAAAGTAAAGCATTGGAGCTCCATAATCCATACCCTATAGTCGGTGCAGAAATTAATAAAGTATTTGGGGATAAGGCTCTGTTTGAAAATGCATCTTTTCAAATTCCGTTAGGAGCAAAAGTGGCGTTAACTGGTGGTAATGGAATCGGAAAAACAACTTTAATCCAAATGATCTTAAACCATGAAGAAGGAATTTCTATTTCGCCTAAGGCAAAAATAGGTTACTTTGCACAGAATGGTTACAAGTACAACAGTAATCAGAATGTTATGGAGTTTATGCAGAAGGATTGTGACTACAATATATCAGAAATTCGTTCAGTGCTAGCATCTATGGGGTTCAAACAGAACGATATTGGAAAAAGTTTATCTGTTTTAAGCGGTGGAGAAATTATAAAATTGTTGCTTGCTAAAATGCTCATGGGTAGATATAACATCCTAATAATGGATGAACCCAGTAACTTCCTTGACATACCAAGTTTAGAGGCTTTGGAAATACTAATGAAGGAGTACACCGGAACTATCGTGTTTATCACCCACGATAAACGATTACTCGAAAATGTAGCAGATGTAGTTTATGAAATTAGAGATAAGAAAATAAATCTGAAACATTAAATTTAAGGTAGTCGCTGGTCAGTATAGTCTGTTCTGGTTGGCGACTCCATTGTTAAAGAGTATAAAGACTTTAGATTTTATGAATATTAAAAATAGGAACAGTCAATTGAACTGCTCCTATTTTTCTGCTAAATATATTGTAGTTTTCTTATATGTATAATGATAGATTAGCGGATTCTCATCTACGGTACTTACTTCAAATATGAAGAAGTGATCGCGGTTATCTCTGGACTTTTCCTTATTGAGGACAAAGTAATTCTTACGTGAAGTCGCCATTGTTTTTAGGATATCATCAGTTAGGAAGGTCAATGGAATATTCATGTTAGAGTAGCGGTAGAAGTCACGTTCAAAATCTTGGTAGCTCTCGCTATAATAGTCCATTTGTAGGTGATTACGCTGAAACTCAAGCTGATTCATAGAGCACCTCCTCGACAAGTTCAATACTAATAATGTCTTTTAATTTCAAATTGATGTGACCTGTTGTAGTTTTTATCAAAATGAAATCTTTGGTCAGACTTGGTATTGTTCCAGTGTAGGAAACACGCTTGTTTTTTTCAATCACTTGAATGCGTGTGCGTAGCTGCCCGGCGTATACTTGACTGAGGAGTAATAATTTCTTCTCTAGTGATAAGTCAGACATGTACGTTACTTTGTTTGTATCATCAGAGAGTGCTGATGCATGTTCAGATAGGAAAAAGCCCATCCATTTTTGCATCTTTGTATCCTGGTACTCTCTTGCTGATTGAAATGGTAAATATGAACGGTCAATCATATCAAATCCTTTCTATGCAGAGGCAAGGGTATTTTTATCAAATTGAATCGTAAAACCTTGAATTCCCCCACCTGTGTAACATTCTTTAAAGCGATTGATTACCTCAGTATAGATTATCACAGATGAGCTTGTTGGCTTAATGCTAAATGTAAATTCCAATGGTAATCGGTTTTCAGATTTAGCATGTACTAGTCGTATCGATATTTCAGTTGTTTTGAGTTTTCTATGACGAAGTTTTGAAGTTGCTGTTTCAACGATTCCATGTAAAAATCTTTCAAGCATTTCAATATCATTACATCCTTTGCTACGGATTTCTGAAAATTGTACTGTATTTTTTTCTTGTTTCATTTTAATCCCTCCAATCCACCCGCGGAATGACCACCGATAAGTTTACTGCGTTCAATATTTCTGGAACCTTCAGTTAGGACGGTTCCTTTTTGTATGGCTAAAAAACCAAACTGTTCTCTGACAACATCAATAGCTGTCTGAAGTCTATTATCTTTTTCAATTTGTTCTACATCATCAAAGAGTGATAGTAGAGTATAGCTTTCATCTACGAAGCCACTATAAGATACACCAATTTGTCTCACTGCACCAGAGGTGTATTTTTTCGGAATAATACAAGTACATGACTCACCATTGTTTTGGGGAGATTTGCGGGTTCAATTTTATTCTGAGCATTTATAGATTTTTTCATCTCAGTCCTAGAATAGCCAATATGAATAGAAACGACAGTAGTCAATACTAGGGCTACTGTTCCGTTCCACAGTATCATTTAAAAATCATTTTCACACCCTTTCGTCTATTAGTATAGAAGAAAGCTCTCAGCACACGTCGAGTGTGTAAGCTTGTTAGTGAAACGTAGTTAATCCTCAAAAGGTTCCCCGAACCTTTTGAGTTCCACAAACGCATCATGTTGAGGCGGTATCACTTCTTGTACGAGCTGAGGCATCAGCGAAGTAGAAGTAGATGCTCCGCCCATGGGATAGGACTCGTAGAATGAGGAGGGAAACCGACGAAATGATACAGTAAGTCCGAACCGCTGAGTGTGTAGCTCTGCTCGTCCGATCTGAGATAGTCGAAAAGTAGAAGGGGATGGTATTGGTATCAATCAATGAGTAACAAAGTAACAGCGTGATTCGAAACATTTGCTTGTAATTTGCGGAGGAACATCAATATGGATGGAATAACAAAAGATTCTATAAAAACGGCTAAACTAATAAAACAATTATGGCCCCAATTGACCGATAAAGAAGCTTTTGATGAAGTAAAAAAATATACGAATGGCAAAAATACTGCAATCTTTACTGAAGTTGAAGGTGAT
>NZ_GL732466.1:30938-38294 GCF_000187645.1 Streptococcus sp. C300 | reverse complement strand
TTTCAGGAGGCAAATAGAATTATTCACTTTAAGAAGAAATTATAATTTAGAAACGTGAATAAACTTGTTTAAACTTTATGTCTCTTTAGAAAGTGTGTTAACTTGAAAGAACAAATATTTTTGATGGGTGGGAATCCCCCAATAACGAAATATAGCATTGTTGATAAAATTGTATTATCAAGCAAGATTGAAAGAATTATTATTTTTACAGTTTTTCGAGATAATTGGCAACCCTATATGAAAAAGTACACTGAAGTTTTCCAAAGTCAATTTCCTAATCTAAACACTGATTACTTACTTTTGGACACTGAGCAGATTGATTTTGATAGCTATTTAGATGCTGATCTAATTATCATCGGTGGTGGAAATACGGAAAAATATATAGCTACTTATGTCAATCAGGAGTTCAAAAATTATATCGATCATATGCTTAATAAAGGGGCAAAAGTTATAGGATTTTCTGCAGGAGCCCTATTATTAGGAGAAAAAGTCTATGTCTCACCTAATGATAATTCAGATCATCAGATAAAGATAAAAAATGGATTAGGACTCTTTAGTCAGTTTTTAATTAGTGTCCATTATGATTCCTGGAATGATTAAGCTAATAAGGATAGAGCAGAAGAACTCGTCAGTGTTCCCATAATTCCACTAAATGATCATTCCTGTCTTGTATTGGATAGACTTGGAAACATTATTGAGAAAATTGACTAGTTTTAATCATGCGAATCTGAATCTACGAAACTAGAGTATTGACGAAATGAATATTGAAAAGCCTTGATTGTAAGGCTTTTTTGTGTTTTTATGATAGAATATAGGTAGTTATAATCGATAGCAACTAAGAAGCAGTAAAAATATTATTCATAAAATAATCAAGATTAGGAAGAAAAAAATGACAGAAATTGATAAAAGGAATTTAAAAAATTATCTTTATTGTACATTTGGAATTACTTATATAGCTTGGGGGCTTCTTGCCATATTTACGCAATCTTATATTTTGGGATTAGAGACATTTATAGGAAGAATATTACATATAGTTGGTGCACTTGGACCAGCTATTGCAAGTGGCTTTTATTTAAAAAGTAATAATATAAAATTTAAACATTTTTTATTTAATAAGATAGAAAATAGTAGTATTTATTTCATTTATCATATGTTAGCAATTTTGATACTATTTTCTGTATCTTCCTTAGAATTAAACGGAGTATCAATTTATCTGATGCCATTATTCTTTATACAACTAATTTTTTTTGGTGGTGGACATGAAGAATTAGGATGGAGAGGAATATTACAACCATTACTTGATAAAAAATATACTTATTGGCAATCTAATTTGATTGTAGGATCAATTTGGGGAATATGGCATCTGCCTTTATGGTTTATAGTTGGAGAAAGTCATCAAGGATTTCCTTTTATTTTATTTTTTATATATACATTATTTTTAAGTTTTGTTTTAGGGCTTCTTTACCGTCAAACGAAATCTGTGGGATACTGTGTATTATTTCATGCATTCGCAAATTTGTTAAATCTCTATTTTGTGTTAAAAATTAATCTTATTTTTATTATCATTTTTATTGGTTATTTGATTTATACTATATTGGCGAGTAATAGAATTAGTAAGGAAACAACATTTTAAAATTTAGATCAGGATATCCATTATTGAAAGTAACGTGTGGTCATTCTAGATAATCAATGTTAGGGACTTTTCTATTTGATGAGACATCACTGCTTGTACGAGCTGATTAAACATGGATGTAGCTAGTGAAAGTCCTACAGTAAGGAGTTTAAACATGAAATTCCATGAATTTGGTGATAAGAATTTGCCTTCTATTTTACTGATACATGGTGGTGGAAGTTCTTGGTGGAATTATCTTCGTCAAGCACGAATCTTGTCAGAAGAATACCGTATTATTCTACCCACTTTGAATGGCCACGGCGAGGAATATCAACTTGATTATGTTTCTACTGAAGATTCTGCTTTGGAGATTCTAGACTATATCAAAGCAAACTGTGGTGGGAAATTGTTTGCAATCGGTGGTGTTTCACTTGGTGGACAAATTGCCATGGAGCTTTTGTCTTTAGATAGTGAAATTGCTGAGAAGGCCATCATAGATGGAAGCCTCTGCATTCCTCAACCAAGGTTAGCTAAAATCAGCATCTTTCTAGTGTCTCTATTTGGTAAACTGATGTTCAATAAATTCTCTTGCAAACTTCAGTTAAGCATGATGAACAAACTCTATCCTAAACTGGCTTATCCAGAGGAAATAAAAGCTTATTGTTTGGAGGATTTGCCAAGGACCCCTGTCAAAACATTGATGACCATTTACAAAAACTATATGGGATGTTATAAGCTGAAAGATATGATTTCTGCTAGTAAGGCTCAGGTTCTGTATATCTATGGTGAAAAAGAATTGAACTGTGTGAAAGAATCAGCGAAATTATTTCATCAGCTACATTCAAATACAATTTTGTATGAAGCAAAGAGCTATAACCACGGCTATTTATCAGCTTACCTACCTTATGAGTGGATTGATTTGGTGGTGCCATTTTTAAAGAGTGACTCATTAGAAATGTGTAACGAATCTGATATACCATAAGGAGGAAACGGATGCTAGGAGCAATAGTTGGAGATATTGTAGGTTCAGTTTACGAATGGAACAATATCAAAACGAAAGACTTTCCATTATTTCGGAAGGATTGTTTTTTCACAGATGATACTGTCATGACCTGCGCTGTTGCTAGTAAAAACATTAAAACTTTGTAGCAAAAAATTATAAAAGCCTTAATTGTAAGGCTTTTTGTTATATTAAAAATTACAAATGAAAAGCAATCAATTTAAATGATAATATTGCTCATATAGATTGTTAAATATTGAACTTATATTACTGTTATGGTATAATATAAACAGATAAAACAGAGATGACAGTTGGATAGTTAGGAGGATATGGAGGGTGAATATACAGATTGATAATTCAAGTGATAATCCGATTTATTTACAGATAAAAAATCAAATAAAGGCTCAGATTATTTCGGGAGAATTAAAGGTTGGCGAGCAATTACCATCAATCAGATTCTTAGCTAAAGAACTTCGAGTGAGTATGATAACTGCTAAAAGAGCTTTTGATGAACTAGAACTTGATGGTTTCATTAATTCAGTTCAAGGTAAAGGTAATTTTGTTGCAACTCAAAATAAAGAGCTTATTCGAGAAGAATATTTGAAACGAATCGAATCAAAGATGCAAGATATTGTTGAGCTTTCAGCGATTGGAGGTGTCACCAATGATGAGTTGGTAGAGATGTTTAGTAGTTATATGGAGGGAAAATATGAGTAATTATGCTATTGAAATCAAAAATTTGGTTAAAAAGTTTGATGGCTTTACATTAGGACCGATAGATTTGTCTATTCCTAAGGGGGCTATCGTCGGATACATTGGTCAAAACGGAGCAGGAAAAAGTACATCTATAAAATTGTTGTTAGGATTACTTAAGAAAGATTTAGGAGAAATTAAAATTTTAGGTTATGATAATCCTAATAGCATTGAATTAAAAGATAAAATTGGAGTAGTGTTTGATGACTTACTAGTACCAGAAGAGATGACACTTATTGATTTGGAAAAATTTTGTTCAAGGGTATATTCAAAATGGAATAGAGATTTTTTCTATCAACTAAAAAAGAAATTTAATTTATCAGAAAAACAGGTTGTAAAAAGCTATTCTCGTGGAATGAGAATGAAATTATCGATGGCAGTAGCTTTATCTCATAATGCAGAAATTCTTATATTGGATGAAGCTACGAGTGGTTTGGATCCGATAGTAAGGGAAGAAATTTTAGATTTTCTTCTTGACTTTATGCAAGATGAAAATCATACAATTTTAATATCGTCACACATCCTATCAGATTTAGAGAAGGTAGCAGATTATATTGCTTTTATCAATGATGGTAAAGTTCTTTTTGTTGAACCAAAGGATGAACTCAAAGAAAACTATGGTATCTGCACTTTATCTAATGAAGAAGTTGAAAATCTTGACGAGGAAGCCATAATTGGAAGAAGAATACACTCATTTGGACAAGAGTTACTTGTTAAAAGAAATCTTGTTCCAGATGGAATCAGATTACAAAAACCGTCTATCGAAGATATTATGATATATTTTGTGAAAGGAGGTAAAAGATAATGACTGCATTGATATTAAAAGATATAGCTACTTTAAAGAAAACACTACTATTAACAATTACTCTCAGTATTGCACTCATTGTGTATGGGGTATATGAAAATGAAATTTTTATGATACCGCTTATTTGTACAATGATACCGTTAATTTTAACTGCAATCGCTTTTGGTTATGATACGAAATCGAAATTTGAACAATTTGCCTTCTCAATGCCTGTAAAAAAGAGTAGCTTTGTACTAAGTAAATTGTTTTTTGCATTTGTTTTTGGGTTAGTCGGTTCAGTATGTTTATTTGTTCAATTGGTAATAAAAAATGAGATGTTAATAGACAGCATCATATTTATCTCACTAATTACATTAGTTGCAAGTATTTTGATATCAGCTATTCAACTTCCTTTTATCCTAAAGTACGGTGCCGAAAAAGGTAGGCTTATCATGGTTATAACATACTTTACAGCATTTGCTCTATCTAGTCTTTTTAAAGCAAAATCAGATTTACTGACTAAAGTTGTGGAGTTTTTCTTAAAGAATTCGAGGGTAATAATTTTTCTTGGAATAGTCTTTGTTAGTATTGTTATCATAGGAATTGCTATAAAAATATCTATTTTAATTATGGAGAAAAAAGAATATTAGAGAAGTTGAGAGTGCATTGTAAAAACTTAGAAGGAGAAATCTTATGCTAGAAGCAATTGTGGGAGATATTGTGGGTTCAGTTTATGAATGGAACAATATTAAAACGAAGGATTTTCCCTTATTTAGGGACGATTGTTTTTTCACTGATGATACGGTAAGTCCGAACCGCTGAGTGCGTGAGTTTGTTAGTGAAACGTTGCTAATCCTCAAAATAAAGAAACCAAAATACCATTATTTAGAAATGAAAACCTAAACTGTTTTTAAGGAGGTGTTATATTGATAGAGAGCAGACCTGAGTTCAATAAAGTCGAATCCTTTGATGAATTTAATAAATACTATTGGTATCGGGATGAACTTTCACAGATATGCAGGTCATTAGGACTTGAATATAGAGGTACAAAACAGGAACTCAATGATATTATTGAGCAGTACTTTAAGGGCAATTTGATTAAAAAATCATCAATAAAAAGGAAAAAGAAACAAGTAGAAGTCGTTACCTTAGATACGCCCTTACTTGAATGTGGATTCTCCTTTAATGCACACTTTAGAGAATATTTCTCAACTTTAACAGAGGTTTCGCCCTTTAAATTTACTGCTGATATGGCGACTGCTTGGAGAAAAGTAAAAAGTGAAAATGATTTGAGTTTTACAATCCAAGATATGCTAAAAGTTTATTATGGAAATTCAGATTATGCCAAGTATGATCATTCGGTTTGTCAATGGAATCAATTTTTAAAGGATTTCTGTTCAGACGAAAATAGTGGCAACTACTCGAATAAACTAAAAGTAGCTTCTATTCTTTGGAAAGAAGTTAGAAATTCAAAAAATGAAAAAATTTATTCAAAAAAACTTTTGACTGAACATGCTGATAAAATAGACGAGTATGACAAGTAGAAATGTCAGTCTAAACTAACAGTTTATAAGGAGGAATACCATGCTAGGAGCAATTATTGGAGATATTGTAGGTTCAGTTTACGAATGGAATAATATCAAAACGAAGGATTTTCCTTTATTTCGGAAAGACTGCTTTTTTACAGATGATACAGTCATGACCTGCGCTGTTGCTGAGGCTATCATGAAGGATGGTCGGAAGGATGACTTTATTGATGCCATGAAAAAGTACGGCAGAATGTATCCCGATGCAGGCTATGGTGCTCGGTTTAGTAGTTGGATAAATAGTGACAATCGTGAGCCTTATAATAGCTTTGGAAATGGATCTGCTATGCGTGTTTCTCCCTGTGCTTGGGTTATGGACTGTGGCTTTTGTGCGAGAACGGGTATGACACCATCAACTAGAAAACTTGCACGACTTTCAGCAGAAGTGACTCATAATCATCCAGAAGGTATCAAGGGAGCCATGGCGACAACTGATGCCATCTTTCTTTGTCGTTATTACTTTGGAGGTTATTGCGGGGATTATGAGCAACCAATCAATGACAATCCTACAGAGTGCAAAAGACAGATCAAGGATTATATTGAGCAGGAGTACGGCTACAATCTATCTCAAACTCTAGATGAAATCCGTCCTAACTATCGTTTCAATGAAACCTGTCAGGATACCGTACCCCAAGCCATTATTGCATTTCTGGAAAGTAGAGACTTCGAAGATGCTATACGGAACGCCATTTCCCTTGGTGGCGATAGTGATACACTTGCTGCAATTACTGGGAGCATAGCTGAGGCGGCATATGGTATTCCGGACTGGATCAAGGAACAGGCCTATTCCTATCTAGACGAGCCGTTAAAGGATGTCATTGAACGATGGGAGCTTTACATAGCAGGAAAATGATGGTTTAGTTAAGTAGAAAGGTGGCATCGATGGAATTACTTGATATGTATAAAAAAGAAAAAGTTATAGAGGTTATCACAAATATTTTAAAGGCTATTCACCTGAAAAAATATGAAGACATTATGAATTATGTCGATGAATCAGAGATTGACGATTTAAACGAGTTCTTTAGTTATGTTGAAAAGACATTAGAATTGAATGATTTTGACACGATTGATGAGTATGGTGTGGAATGTCATTTCAATCCGCCTTACGAGTATTCTCAATTGGAGATTTATGATTATGATGATCAGACTGGGTTTGCTGTTGATTATGATTTGACTTCAAATTCTGAACTGGTAGATATGAGATTGCAAGTAGAGTTTCTATATACCGACAATGGCTATACAGTAAGATTTCTTGATGTCGATCCTGGTTAGGAGAAGTTTAACAAGCAATATCCTTGATACACTATTTATACAGGCATTTAAGATTTTCTTGAATGTCTTTGTTGTGCAAGAATAAGGTTAAAGCTTGTAAACTATTAAGTTTTTCTATCAATAGGTCGAATGTCTTTAAACGAAATTTATGAATGAATCTAAATGGTTATAGAAAGTTATTTCTAGTATGTTCATGCTATAATAGTATTAGACTTCGTTTTTTGGAGAGGTAAATGAAAAAATATAAGCATTTATTATGGCTCTCTGGCCTGGTCATCGTTTTGATTTCGCTATCTTCATTGAATGCTTGTAGTTTGGGTGGTGAAACTATTCCCCAAAATAGAACAAA
>NZ_GL732466.1:7335-30918 GCF_000187645.1 Streptococcus sp. C300 | reverse complement strand
TATACAGTAAGATTTCTTGATGTCGATCCTGGTTAGGAGAAGTTTAACAAGCAATATCCTTGATACACTATTTATACAGGCATTTAAGATTTTCTTGAATGTCTTTGTTGTGCAAGAATAAGGTTAAAGCTTGTAAACTATTAAGTTTTCTATCAATAGGTCGAATGTCTTTAAACGAAATTTATGAATGAATCTAAATGGTTATAGAAAGTTATTTCTAGTATGTTCATGCTATAATAGTATTAGACTTCGTTTTTTGGAGAGGTAAATGAAAAAATATAAGCATTTATTATGGCTCTCTGGCCTGGTCATCGTTTTGATTTCGCTATCTTCATTGAATGCTTGTAGTTTGGGTGGTGAAACTATTCCCCAAAATAGAACAAAGGAACAGTTCGAGTTTGAAAAAACGTTTGATCCCATGTTTAAATTTTTGGAACAAGAGCAGAAGGATTTTAATGGGCTGGAAGCTTATAAAAGTAGAGTCTATATAAAAAATGGTGACGAAGTCAAAAGATATGAAATTGACCTAGATATTACCAAGGCAGATGATAAGGGTGACTATAGAATACAAATCGGAGAAAACAAAAAAACGGTTCCCGTTAGTTATTCTAATGGCAAGTTGCATTACGATTCAGAGATAGACCCTTTATTTGATGAAGAGATTCTTAATTTAGTTGTCAAAAGAGATGTTTTTGACTCCTTGAATGTAAAAAGAACGTTAAGAACCGGAACAACAGAGCTTAGTGAAATTATCTACCAGCCAGACACTCACTTTGAACTCTTTCAAAAACTGAAAAGCAAATATGATCTACCAGAGGAAACAACGTGCCAAATTAGAATAGATTACTCAGATAAAACAAATTATGGGATTACAATACAGTTAACATCGAAAGAGATGTCTGTCAAAATTGGTTTAACTATTATTAAAAAACGGGGCTAACGATTTAGGAATGTTATTGAAAAGAGTTTTTTAACTCTGAGAAGGATTTAAAGGTGACTATGAAAGTAAAATTTAAAGAAACAAATAAAGTATTTTTCAAAATAGTAGAAGTAGAGGGAGAAAAGTATATTCTAGATTTGACGACTGTTAGACCAAAATCCTATTTCTGGGGTTCTCTTCCTGATGAGATCACTGCAAAAATGCAAAAGTTAGATAAAAGAGATATGCGTTTTGAGAGTGTAGCTCCAACTATGAGTAAATCAATTGGGATTGCAATTGGTACAGCAATAGGGGGATCTGGCTATCGGCTAGTGACGAATTTTTTTAGAAATAATGGGATTAGTCACAATCTTCCTTTAAAGATAGGTTTATATGGTCTGTTCATATTCCTAGCTTATCTTGTTTTCTGGTTCATTGCCATAAGAGCTCGTCATAGTGTCCAAAAAAGACTTGAGAATAAAGCTTCAAACTATCAAATAACCTTTAAACCAGTTGGAAATAAACGTCAATTAAAACATTACAAACTTCTTCCTTTTATCCTTGTTCCGACTCTTGGATGTTTTGCATTTTATCTATATACTGTTAATGGAACAGAGGGAGCCCTACTTGTTATTAATAGTATTCTATTATTGGGATTTTTTACAGTGATTTTAGGCATGTCACCGCTCCGAGAAAGTGTCGAAAAGCAAGAGATTATTTTTGATAGAATAGAGAAGTTATAAATTAAGATGAAAGCTGTTTATGATCCTATTTTGCAGGTCACATTGGGCTATTCTATCAGAAAAAATTAGGGAACTGATTAGAGAGCATTTTGTTAGTCAATGACTCATTTAAGGTTCAGAACTTCTCTCGTAATGCCACATTGTAATTTAGAAAAGGAGTAAAAATGAATTATTTAGAAATACGTAAGAAATATGCATTTTATAGAAAAGTCGTGATTGTTTTGGCTGTTCTTCTCAGTCTTTTTGTAGCTTGGATGGTGAAAGATAGGACTACTCAAACCCTTTGTATTTTATTCATAAGTGCACTTTTATTTCTTTTCATTGCACTAATCAGAAGAGGGTATGTAAGGAGTGTTACTAAGTTACTGCATATGGACTTAGATTTACCATCTTGGAAGCAATACATTGAATTGAAGAAAGATGCAAAAAGAGATATTATAAAAATGGATGTGACACTAACATCTGTTGGGTATTCCTATATGATTGGTGATTTCAATGCTGCCATTAAGGAGGCTTCTGAAGCAATGACTGATCAAAAACTGAAGCCGAAATACAGGGATTTCTTTGAGAGTTACCTCGTTCGCTCGACAGTTCTTGCAAATCCAAACCTAACCATAGATGAGCTTGATCTTATACTAAACAAAATGTCCATCTCAGATTCCTCTCTAGCCGAGAAAACAAAAAGCGTAAGTATTGCACTTTACGATTTAACAATTGCTCATCAATTCAATGATTATTTTGAAGAATTGGAAAACGAGTTTAAATATCAACAATTGGAAATCATTTACTATCAAGCTTTGAACTCTAAATTAAAAGGAGATATGACTAGGGCGAATGAGTTGTTTAGAAAACTCGCTCAAGAAGATGAACAGCTTTATATCGTTCAGAAGTCTAAAGAATTTTTAAATAGTGAATCTATTAATTAGCGATGAATAAGTACAGAAAAGGATAAAAAGGATTAAGTGTGAAATCAAATAAATTATTGCTAATAAACGGAGTTGTTTCTTTAATTGGAGCTTTAACGATTACTTACCTTTCTTCTAAAATGTGGAAATTTGAACTCATTTACTGGGTGATACCTAAGCTTGTTAGACTTTCTAGTTGGGATGGAATCTACTTTTCAACTTGTTTAATATTGCTGTTTTTTGGTTTTGTAGCATTCCTTCTTCATGATGAGGAATCAAAAGTCGATAAGAAGACTTATCAGTTTCTTTTGATTGCATCGATTATTGGTTTTATTCCAATATTAGCTCGATTATCCAGTGTGTTCGCATTTGTTTCAGCTATCTTTTACTTAATGGATTATATAAAATTTTCGAAAAAGTAAAGTAGTGAATTGCTAACAATAAGTATTTATTCTTGTTTAAGTTGAGGTTAGTGTTTGATACATTAACGTCTCTATTCTAGTTAGAGGATTCGATTTTTCAAGCATTTAGATGGCGTTTACATAACTCAAGTGATATAATTAGTTACTAGAATTTTTGTAACTATTAAAGGAGTACTATTAATGAAAAAAGCAATGTTAATTATCAACCCTACCTCTGGTGGGGAAAAGGCTTTGGATTATAAGGTCAAGCTGGAGAATAAAGCAAAAGATTATTTTGAGCATGTGGAAACCAAAATTACCGAAAAAGCGCTGGATGCGACAAACTTTGCTGAGGAAGCGTCTCGTGAGCAGTACGATGCAGTGGTTGTTTTCGGTGGAGATGGGACTGTCAATGAAGTCATTTCGGGTATTGCTGAGAGAGACTACATTCCTAAGTTAGGAATTATCCCTGGTGGGACGGGCAACCTTATTACGAAACTGTTGGAAATCAATCAAGACATCGATGGTGCGATTGATGAACTCGATTTTAATTTAACCAATAAGATTGATATCGGTAAAGCGAATGACAACTATTTTGGTTATATCTTTAGTATCGGTTCTCTGCCTGAGGCGATTCACAATGTGGAGATCGAGGACAAGACAAAATTCGGTATATTAGCCTATGCTGTAAATACCATGAAGTCTGTGATGACGGATCAGGTCTTTAACATTAAGATTGAGACAGAAAATGGAAATTATGTTGGTGAAGCTAGCCATGTTTTGGTTCTCTTGACCAATTACTTCGCTGATAAGAAAATCTTTGAAGAAAACAAGGACGGCTATGCTAATATTTTAATTCTAAAAGATGCTTCAATATTCTCTAAATTATCCGTCATTCCTGATTTACTAAAAGGAGATGTTGTTGGAAATGATAATATTGAGTATATCAGAGCACGTACTATTAAAATCTCTTCAGATAGTGAATTGGAGTCAGATGTTGACGGCGATAAGTCGGATAACCTACCTGTAGAGATTAAGGTACTGGGCCAGCATATTGAAGTCTTTTCACAACCGAAAGAGTAGAAGATAGAAACAAGTTTGTCTTTCACTGCTAAAACTGGTTTCATGTCAACGATTGGAGGAGGAATGAATTCTCTATTTGATGAATTTCGAACAATTTGTTCTCATTTAAACCAAGTCGGAATCACACCAACGCTCATGGGGTCTTTGGGTTTTGAATATCGTTCAAATGAAGAATGGGAGCCGTCTGACATTGACATTCATGTTTCTGGAGATCCTAGAGGCTGGGAAGCGCCCGATCATCTCAGGATTTATGACTGGGACAAGATATTGAAAGTGATGAATCTCTTAGGATATACCTTGGTAGATATTCACGAGCATGAATTCCAAAAAGATGGCGTGAGCGTTGAATTTGGAAGTATCAATTCATTACCAGATTTTGCAGGAGTTTCAGAATCAGATATAGAGTTGATTCATCTCGAGGACATCACTTTTCGTGTTCCAAGTTTAGAACAGTATTTAAGCATTTACAAAGCTTCTTCCCAAGATTCCTATCGAAATGACCACAATAACAATAAGGATTTTAAAAAGATAGAGTGGCTGGAAAGGCATTTGTAAATCATCAATCAGAAAGTAGTAGGTATTAAGACTTACTGCTTTTTTATATTCTCGAAAACAATCCACTCAAAACTACGGACTAGTCTTGAAAATAAAATTTTAAAGTAGTATACTAGAATCAAGACTTTGAAAACGTTTGCGCAGCAAGATGAATGAAAGTAAACTAGGAGACAAATACAATGGAATCAACTGCCATTTACCATAGACCAGAGTCGGAGTATGCTTATCTCTATAAGGATAAGATAATGCACATTCGTATCCGGACTAAGAAAGATGATATTGAAAGGATCCATTTGCATTATGGAGACACTTTTATCTTTTTAGAGGACCATTATGAAGCAAGCAAGGCGATGGTCAAAGTAACTTCTGATGCCTTATTTGATTACTGGCAATCGGAAGTTTCAGTTGGCTATGCGCGACTCCAGTATCTCTTTGAACTCAAGGATAAGCAAGGTCAGAGTATTTTCTACGGCGATAAGGGATGTGTTGAAAACACGCTAGAAAACCTTCATTATGAAGGAAATGGCTTTAAAATTCCTTATATCCATGAGATTGATGCTTGCCATGTTCCTGACTGGGTAGCAAAGACGGTATGGTACCAGATTTTCCCAGAACGCTTTGCTAATGGGAACCCTGGGATTTCACCTGAAGGTGCGCTAGCTTGGCATCCCTCTATCAAACCAAAGTCGAGCGATTTCTTTGGTGGTGATTTACAAGGCATTATTGATCATCTAGATTACTTGCAAGACTTAGGGGTCACAGGACTTTATCTCTGTCCGATTTTTGAATCCCCAAGCAATCACAAGTATAATACGACGGATTATTTCGAAATTGACCGTCATTTTGGAGACAAGGAGACCTTCCGTCAACTGGTGGACCAAGCCCATCGTAGAGGCATGAAAATCATGCTGGACGCTGTTTTCAATCATATCGGGGATCAGTCTCCGCAGTGGCAGGATGTTCTCAAGCATGGTGAAAAGTCGGAATATAAAGACTGGTTCCATGTTCAAGAATTCCCCGTGACCAAGGATAAGGTGGGAAACCCAAGAAAACTCCCTTATCATACCTTCGCTTTTGCCAGCTATATGCCCAAGCTCAATACGGCCAATCCTCAAGTGAGGGACTATTTGTTGAGCGTTGCGACCTACTGGATTGAAGAGTTTGATATCGATGCTTGGCGACTGGATGTGGCAAATGAAGTAGACCACCAATTTTGGAGAGATTTCCGTAAGGCTGTTTTGGCTAAAAAGCCTGACCTTTATATTCTTGGAGAGGTCTGGCACACTTCACAGCCTTGGTTAAACGGCGATGAATTCCACGCAGTCATGAATTATCCTCTCTCCGACAGCATCAAGGATTATTTCTTGCGAGGGACTAAGAAGTCACCTCAATTCATCAATGAGATCAAAAGCCAGTCTATGTACTATAGACAACAGATTTCGGAAGTGATGTTCAATCTTCTAGATTCTCACGATACGGAACGCATTTTGGCTACTGCCAAGGGAGATGCCCAACTGGTTAAGTCTGCCCTAGCTTGCCTCTTTCTACAAAGAGGGACACCGTGTTTCTACTATGGAACTGAGTTAGAATTAGATGGAGGACCAGATCCGGATTGTCGTCGTGTCATGCCTTGGGAACGTGTTTCCGATAGCAATGAGATGTTGAATTTTATGAAGAAGTTGATTCAGCTTCGTAAGGAGGTTTCAGGCATTATCCAACATGGCACCTATAGCCTAAAAGAAATTAAGCCGGACGTGCTAGCTCTTGAATGGGATTATGATGGACAAAAGGTCCAAGCTATTTTTAACCAATCAAGTGAAAACTATCTTGTAGACCGTGATTCTGTAGTGCTAGCCAGTCATTGCCAAGAATTGGGACTGCAACTGGCGATTTTGCCTAAAGGTTTTATCATCCGATAAAAATCGTACTCAAAAAGACTGTTATGAATAGGTGATTCGTGCAGTCTTTTTTTGACTTATGTAGTATAATAAAGCTAAGTCACGGATTATCGGATGAGGTATTAGTGAAGAGTGTTTAAAGAAAAATAGAGACTTTTGCTTTAGAAAGGAAATTTCATGAAACGAACGAGAAAAGTAGTAGCCTTGGGACTGTGTTTGCCCTTATTTCTTGGATTGGCTGCTTGTCAGCAAAATAATACGAGCACTGAAGCTGCAAACCAGACACAGACAAGTTCGGATAAAGTTCCTTGGACGGCTTCATATACCAATCTGAACAATCAGGTCAGTACCGAAGAGGTCAAATCTCTCTTATCAGCTCACTTGGACCCAAATAGTGTTGAGGCATTTTTCAATCTTGTCACAGACTATAATGCGACTGTCGGCTCCACTGGCTTAAGTGGAAATTTTGCCTCCTTTACGAAGACAGAATACGATGTAGAGAAAATTAGTAATCTATGGAATCAAAAAAAGGGTGACTTTGTCGGAACCAACTGCCGCATCAATAGCTATGCGCTCTTGAAAAATTCGGTCACAATTCCAAAGCTTGAAAAGAATGATCAGCTACTTTTTGTGGATAACGATGCTATCGATAAGGGAAAAGTATTTGATGCGAAAGATAAGGAAGAGTTTGATATTCTATTTTCTAGGGTAGCGACGGAAGCAACGATGGATGTAAAAGTTCATGCGCAGAAGATGGAGAAATTCTTCTCACAGTTTCAATTCAATGATAAAGCTCGAATGTTGTCTGTTGTGTTGCATGATAATTTGGATGGAGAGTATCTTTTTGTTGGGCACGTAGGTGTTTTAGTGCCAGCTGAGGAGGGTTTCTTATTTGTAGAGAAACTGACTTTTGAAGAGCCTTATCAAGCAATTAAGTTTGAGAGCAAGGAAGATTGTTACAAGTATTTAGCTACAAAGTATGCGGATTATACAGGTGATGGACTGGCCAAACCTTTCATTATGGATAATGAAAAGTGGGTTGAAGGATATTAAGCTAGGCAAGGGAGAAGTAGTATGGAGACAGTAGTAGCACTTTTAGTTGTCATTCTTATCGGATTCTGGGCTGTAAACATTCTCAAGCCTCGTAAGGCAAATCAAAAAGAAAGATTTTTAGGCTATATGCAGCGCTATGATATAGAAGGTGAGGGTTATCAGTCAGAAGTCTGGGAAGTGACGGAAGATGAGAATGAGAAATAAGGAGGAGAGTCCAAAAACAGTAGATATCTTGCCTTTTTCAAGAAAGGGGACTAACTAATTGGAGGAAACATTATGGGAATAATTGCTAATTATCAATATCTATCTGATAATGAATTAAGCCAAATAAAGCGGTATTCTTGTCAAGAAGAGGATTTGCTTGACTTGGTAGAGGATTATCCTGAGGGAAATGAGACGTTGATAGATATTGACAAAATGTGGGATGCCTTACTCTTTGTTATGACAGGTTTTAGTAGTTCAGAATTTATGGATGACGACCCCTTGAGAGAAGCTGTCTTGGGAGTGACCCCTTTAGAAAATGTGTCAGAATATATAGCCTATACTGAACACTCAAAGATAGCTGAGATTGTTCAAGCTTTAGAGAATTTTGACATGGATAGGGCTCTAGCTGATTTTAGCATGGAAGCATGCAAGAAGGAAGATTTGTATCCCGATATTTGGGATTATCTTGATGAAGAGGAAGAAATCAAGGATGATATTCGAACCTGCTTTGTGAAAATGAAAAACTTTTATAAGAACATCTTAACTCTCAAAGGAAATGTCTTAGTGACTATTTGTTAAGTACTTTTACCAACTGTTAGTCAGGTGCGTGATGAATGCACATGTAGAAAATCGTACACCTGATGATTTGTCTGGTGAAGGAAATATTCCACAGTGTAGTCGGATGGGATAGATAGAAATTGGTTATAGAATTTGTAACCATAATAGATTTTAAACTTTAAGATGGAGGATTAAAGAGATGGGAAAAATTGAATGGGACAAGATAAAGACTCGCTTAGATACCTTGCTGGTCATTGATGAGTATCTGATTGATCCAAGTGAGGATTGGCTCAGACTCGTGATTAAGACTGAGGAAAACTATGGACTCCGCTACCTTATTGACAATGGCTCTGGTGATTCTCTAGATGTGATTTTCACTGATAAAATGATCCTTATAAAGGGCTTTGATCATGAAAGCAGTTTGAGTCAATTTGCTGCGGATGAGTGGAATCAAGACATCATAGACGGATTTTATAGAGGACTGGATGAAAAGTATCAAAACCTATACTCAGAAGAGCAAAAAGATGAAACAACCTTCTTTATCTGGTATGACGGTCAAGAACATCAAAATACCTATCAAGATCAGGACGGTGGCGAATGGTTATTATCCTATTTCTTTGACAGTTTTGAGAAATTTCATGAGTTTGTGACGGATTACTATTCAATTACCGTAGATGAGGACTTATTTAGAAAACTTTACAATCAAGGACAGCTTTCAGAAGTAGAATTGGAGCAGTTGATTCATACTTCCTAGCTGGAAATATGTATAAAATCTGATGAAAAGAATTGATTTTCAATATCAAGTCATACTTTAAGATTATTAAAATATCTAATGGTTGTAGTTTCTTTTTTCTTATATCTTTGACGTTTTAAAACGATTTCTTTTTATTGATGAATAATATTTCACGAACAAAAAACGGAATTCTTTAAAAAAGTTTCACAAAATACTTTACAAGCTCTTATAAATATGATATAGTTATAAGGCTTAGAAAATGAGATGATGTTTTCTAGCAAATATAAACCCGAGTAAAAAATGCCTACGGACAGGCAGGGTTGAATGCCGAAGCGTGGTTGAAAAGCCACATTATTGATAGGGTTAAAAGCCTACTTTTATAAGTTGATGTTAGGACGTTTGTCCTAATTCATAAATTTTAGTGTGGTGAAAGCACACGTCATCTTGTGAAACGATCAATAAAGTACGTAATATTTGCTACTAGAGAGTTAGGAAACATCAGGAACAGACATACTCAACAGAAACCAAAATACACACGTCAGAAGATTGCAGAGCAGGTGAAAACCTGCTCTTTTTTCATAAGACAACCTTTAGTCGCCTTTATCTTCTTGAGGTGCTAAAAATACGGTAAAGGAGTATGTCTTGAAGAAGTTAGATCAAAACCAAGCCCCAATTTACGAGGCCTTGGTCAAACTACGCAAGAAAAGGATTGTCCCCTTTGATGTGCCAGGTCACAAGCGTGGACGGGGAAATCCAGAACTTGTTGAATTGTTGGGAGAAAAATGTGTTGGCATTGATGTCAATTCTATGAAACCCTTAGATAATTTAGGTCATCCTATTTCGATTATTCGAGACGCAGAGGAACTAGCATCGGATGCTTTTGGTGCAGCGCATGCCTTTCTCATGATTGGGGGAACAACCTCATCTGTTCAAACCATGATTCTTTCCACCTGCAAGGCAGGAGATAAGATTATTCTGCCGCGTAATGTCCACAAATCTGCTATCAATGCGCTGGTTTTATGTGGTGCCATTCCAATCTATATCGAGATGAGTGTGGATCCTAAAATCGGCATCGCTTTAGGTCTTGAAAATAACCGTGTTGAACAAGCTATTAAGGAGCATCCAGATGCTAAAGCTATCCTAATCAACAATCCTACCTACTATGGGATTTGTTCGGATCTGAGAGGATTAACAGATATGGCTCACGAAGCGGGCATGCTTGTTTTAGTGGATGAAGCCCATGGAGCGCATTTGCATTTTACAGACAAATTGCCATTGTCAGCTATGGACGCTGGCGCTGATATGGCGGCGGTCTCTATGCATAAGTCTGGTGGGAGTTTGACCCAAAGCTCCATTTTACTTATCGGGGAGCAGATGAACCCTGAGTATGTTCGTCAGATTATCAATCTGACCCAGTCTACATCTGCCTCTTATTTGTTGATGGCTAGTTTGGATATTTCACGTCGCAACTTAGCCCTTCGTGGCAAAGAGTCTTTTGAAAAGGTTATTGAACTATCTGAGTATGCTCGTCGTGAAATCAATGCTATCGGTGGTTATTATGCCTACTCAAAAGAGTTAATAGACGGTGTGTCCGTTTGTGATTTTGATGTAACCAAGCTGTCAGTTTACACTCAGGGTATTGGCTTAACCGGTATTGAGGTTTATGACCTCTTGCGAGACGAATACGATATTCAGATCGAGTTTGGGGATATTGGCAATATATTGGCCTATATTTCAATCGGTGACCGCATCCAAGACATTGAGCGTCTGGTTGGTGCTTTGGCGGATATCAAGAGACTCTACTCGAGAGATGGGAAGGACTTGATTGCTGGTGAATATATCCAGCCCGAGTTAGTCCTGTCTCCTCAGGAAGCCTTTTATTCAGAAAGAAAAAGTTTAAGCTTAGACGAATCTGTTGGACAAGTCTGTGGGGAATTTGTCATGTGCTATCCTCCAGGAATTCCAATCCTAGCACCAGGTGAACGCATTACACGAGAAATTGTAGACTATATCCAATTTGCCAAAGAACGTGGTTGCTCCCTCCAAGGGACGGAAGATCCAGAGGTCAATCACATCAACGTCATTAAGAGAAAGGAGAACTAGATGGATTTATGGTTTTCTGAAGTTCATACTCCAGATGTGAAATTGTCCCTGAGAACCGCCAAGCAACTCTACGCTGGTAAAAGTGAATGGCAGGATATCGAAGTTTTAGACACACCAGCTTTTGGGAAAATACTAATCTTAAATGGCCATGTCTTGTTTTCAGATGCGGATGACTTTGTCTACAATGAAATGACCGTCCACGTTCCCATGGCTGTCCACCCAAATCCCAAGAAAGTCTTGGTTATTGGGGGTGGTGATGGCGGTGTTGCCCAAGTATTAACGCTCTATCCTGAACTGGAGCAAATCGATATTGTGGAACCAGATGAGATGTTGGTTGAGGTCTGTCGTGAGTATTTCCTAGACTTTGCTGCAGGGCTAGATGATCCTCGTGTTACCATTTACTATCAAAATGGACTGCGATTTTTGAGAAACTGTGAGGATGATTACGATATCATTATCAACGATGCGACAGATCCATTTGGACATACGGAAGGGCTCTTTACCAAGGAATTTTACGGTAACAGTTACAGAGCTCTGAAGGAAGACGGGATCATGATTTACCAGCATGGGAGTCCTTTCTTTGACGAAGATGAGTCAGCTTGCCGAAGTATGCACCGTAAGGTCAATCAAGCCTTTCCAATCAGTCGGGTTTATCAGGCGCACATCCCAACCAGTCCAGCTGGCTATTGGCTATTTGGATTTGCATCGAAAAAATACCACCCTGTCAAAGATTTTGACAAGGAAGGCTGGAGAAAACGCCAGCTTTTCACAGAATACTACACTGCAAACTTACATGTGGGGGCCTTTATGTTGCCCAAGTATGTAGAAGACATTTTAGAAGAAGAGGAAGGAAAAAAATGAGTCGTTTATTAGTTATTGGATGTGGGGGCGTTGCCCAAGTTGCTATTTCAAAGATTTGCCAAGATAGCGAAACCTTTAAAGAAATTATGATTGCTAGCCGTACCAAGTCAAAATGTGATGACTTGAAAGCTAAACTAGAAGGCAAAACAAGTACTAAGATTGAGACAGCTGCTCTTGATGCAGACAAGGTAGAAGAAGTGGTTGCCTTGATTGAAAGCTACAAGCCAGAAGCCGTTTTGAACGTAGCTTTACCATACCAAGACTTGACCATTATGGATGCTTGTTTAGCGACTGGAGTTCACTATATCGACACAGCTAACTACGAGGCAGAGGATACAGAAGATCCTGAGTGGCGTGCCATCTACGAAAAACGCTGCAAGGAACTTGGTTTTACAGCCTACTTTGACTACTCATGGCAGTGGGCTTATCAGGAAAAATTCAAAGAAGCAGGCTTGACTGCTCTGCTTGGATCTGGCTTTGACCCAGGTGTAACCAGCGTTTTTTCAGCTTACGCCCTTAAACATTATTTTGATGAAATCCACTATATCGATATTTTAGACTGTAATGGTGGTGACCACGGTTATCCATTTGCAACAAACTTTAACCCAGAAATCAATCTCCGCGAGGTTTCTGCGCCAGGTTCTTACTGGGAAGATGGAAAATGGGTCGAAGTTGAAGCTATGTCTATCAAGCGTGAGTATGATTTCCCTCAAGTTGGACAAAAAGACATGTATCTTCTTCACCATGAAGAAATCGAATCATTGGCCAAAAACATTCCTGGAGTCAAACGTATTCGTTTCTTTATGACTTTTGGTCAATCTTATCTAACGCATATGAAATGCTTGGAAAACGTTGGTCTCCTTCGTACGGATGCTATTAACTTTAATGGACAAGACATTGTGCCGATTCAATTCTTAAAAGCCTTGCTTCCTGATCCTGCCAGCCTTGGCCCACGCACTGTTGGAAAAACCAATATCGGCTGTATCTTTACAGGTGTCAAAGACGGTGTTGAAAAGACCATCTATATCTACAATGTTTGCGACCATCAGGAATGTTACGCAGAAGTTGGTTCACAAGCCATTTCTTACACGACTGGTGTTCCAGCCATGATTGGGACAAAATTAGTGATGAATGGTACTTGGAAACAACCTGGGGTTTATAATCTTGAAGAATTGGATCCAGATCCATTTATGGAAGCTTTGAATGAGTATGGCTTGCCTTGGGTTGTGGTTGAAAATCCGCAAATGGTGGACTAATGAAGTTAGAACAAGTACCAACACCAGCCTACGTCATTGACTTAGCCAAACTAGAGGAAAATTGCCGGATTTTACAGCAAGTTCAGGAAGAAGCGGGCTGCAAGGTTTTACTTGCTCAGAAGGCTTATTCCCTCTACAAAACCTATCCCTTGATTAGTCAGTATCTGTCAGGTACGACGGCTAGTGGTCTCTATGAGGCTAAGTTAGCTAGAGAAGAGTTCCCAGGGGAAGTCCATGTATTTGCACCTGCTTTCAAGGATGCAGACTTGGAGGAATTGCTGGAGATAACGGACCATATCGTCTTCAATTCGGAGAGACAGTTGCGGAAACATGGGGCTCGTTGCCGAGAGGCTGGTATTAGTGTTGGTTTGCGTCTCAACCCACAGTGTTCAACTCAAGGAGATCACGCGCTCTACGATCCTTGTGCACCTGGATCTCGTTTTGGAGTTAGCCTAGACAAGGTACCGAGTGATTTGCTGGACTTAGTGGATGGGCTTCATTTTCATACCCTTTGTGAGCAAGGGGCGGATGATTTAGAGACAACTTTGAAAGCTGTAGAAGCTCAGTTTGGTCCTTATTTACATGAGGTCAAATGGCTCAATATGGGTGGCGGCCACCACATCACAAGAGAAGACTACGATGTGGATTTGCTGATTTCTGAGATTAAAAGAATTCGAGAAACTTACAATCTTGAAGTCTACATCGAGCCGGGTGAAGCTATTGCGCTCAATGCGGGTTATCTAGCAACTGAAGTATTGGATATTGTAGAAAACGGTATGGAAATCTTGGTTTTAGATGCGTCCGCGACCTGCCATATGCCTGATGTACTTGAGATGCCCTATCGTCCACCTTTGAGAAATGGCTTTGAAGCTCAGGAAAAAGCCCATACCTATAGACTTTCTTCCAATACCTGTCTAACGGGTGATGTGATTGGCGACTATAGTTTTGAAAATCCAGTTGAAATTGGTGACAGACTCTATTTCGAAGACATGGCTATTTATTCCTTTGTCAAAAATAATACTTTTAACGGTATTGGCCTCCCAAGTCTCTATCTTATGGACGAGCAGGGAGAGTGCAACTTAGTCAAAGACTTCGGCTACCAAGACTTTAAAGGGAGATTATCATGATGGACAGTCCAAAGAAATTAGGCTACCGTATGCCGGCAGAGTATGAACCACACCATGGCACCATCATGATCTGGCCGACTCGACCAGGTTCATGGCCCTTCCAAGGAAAGGCTGCCAAAAGAGCATTTAGCCAGATTAGCAAGACCATAGCAGAAGGGGAAAGGGTTTATCTTTTGGTGGAGCAGGATTATCTATCTGAAGCCCAATCCTATCTAGGAGACAAGGTTGTTTATTTATATATTCCTACTAATGATGCCTGGGCGCGTGATACTGGGCCGACTATTCTCGTCAATGATAAAAGAGACAAGTTGGCAGTCGATTGGTCTTTCAATGCCTGGGGTGGAGCTGTAGATGGTCTTTATCAAGATTATGAAGAGGATAACCAAGTAGCCAGTCGTTTTGCTGAGGTCTTGGAAATGCCTGTCTATGATGCCAAGCCTTTTGTACTGGAAGGAGGCTCAATCCATAGCGATGGACAAGGAACCATTCTCGTAACTGAAAGTTGCCTTCTCAGTCCTGGGCGTAATCCTCATCTGACTAAAGAGGAGATTGAAAACACATTATTAGAAAGCCTTGGAGCTGAAAAAGTTATCTGGCTTCCTTATGGTATTTATCAGGACGAAACCAATGAACACGTAGACAATGTTGCAGCCTTCGTTGGTCCTGCAGAGCTTGTCTTGGCTTGGACAGATGATCAAAATGATCCCCAATATGCCATGTCAGCAGCTGATTTAGAGCTTTTAGAGAAGGAAACGGATGCAAAAGGTCGTCCCTTCACTATTCATAAATTGCCAATCCCAGCGCTTCATCAAGTTGTAACCGAAGAGGATTTGCCAGGCTACATCTATGAAGAAGGGGAAGAAGAGCGTTATGCAGGTGAGCGTCTGGCAGCTTCTTATGTCAATTTCTATATTGCCAACAAGTCTGTCTTAGTGCCCCAGTTTGAGGATGTAAACGACCAAGTGGCCCTAGATATCCTCAGCAAGTGTTTCCCAGACCGTAAAGTTGTCGGAATTCCAGCCAGAGACATTCTTTTAGGTGGTGGCAATATCCACTGTATCACCCAACAAATCCCAGAATAGGAGAGAAAAATGAGAAATGTAAAAGTTGCAGCGATCCAGATGCAATGTGCCAAGGACGTAGCAACAAATATCCAAACAGCGGAACGTTTAGTTCGCCAAGCTGCAGACCAAGGCGCACAAATCATCCTCTTGCCAGAGCTGTTTGAACGCCCTTATTTCTGTCAGGAACGCCAGTATGACTACTACCAGTATGCCCAGTCGGTGATAGAAAATACAGCCATTCAGCATTTTAAAGTGATTGCTAAGGAACTACAGGTTGTTCTGCCGATTAGTTTCTACGAAAAAGGTGGCAATGTCTTGTATAACTCAATCGCCGTCATTGATGCAGATGGTGAAGTGCTGGGTGTCTATCGGAAGACCCACATACCAGATGATCATTATTATCAAGAAAAATTTTACTTTACGCCTGGTAACACTGGTTTCAAGGTCTGGGATACTCGCTATGCTAAGATTGGGATTGGCATCTGTTGGGATCAATGGTTTCCTGAAACGGCGCGCTGTCTTGCGTTGAATGGGGCAGAATTGCTCTTTTACCCAACCGCTATCGGTTCAGAGCCTATCTTAGATACGGATAGTTGTGGTCACTGGCAACGTACCATGCAAGGGCACGCAGCAGCAAATATTGTCCCAGTCATTGCAGCCAATCGTTACGGTTTGGAAGAAGTCACTCCTAGTGAGGAAAATGGCGGACAGAGTTCTAGTCTTGACTTCTACGGTTCCTCCTTTATGACGGATGAAACAGGAGCTATTCTAGAGAGAGCTGAAAGACAAGGAGAAGCTGTTCTGTTAGCAACTTATGACCTGGACAAGGGAGCAAGTGAACGCCTCAACTGGGGACTATTTCGAGATAGAAGACCAGAAATGTACCAACGGATTACCGACTAGAAGGTAACTTTCATAATAAATTTTTAATATTCACGTCTGTCTTACAAAAATGTAAGATAGGCTTTTTAAATGTAAGATGGGTGTACGATTATACGTAGAAATGTATGCTATACTCTATGTAGATCAAAAAGAAAGAGGTTTATTATGAAAAAATGGAATGCGACGCAGTTGAAGTATCTGATGGCGGCAGTAATGGTTCTGGACCATATCCCTCATATCACCGGGATCGTTTCTCCTTTGTGGGAAGGTATCTTCCACGCCTTGACCCGTTGTGTGGGAGTTTGGTTTGCCTATATGGCTATGGAAGGATTCATCCATACTCGAAACCTGAGAGACTATCTCATCCGTCTCTGGTCTTGGGCGCTTATCATGTTTGCTGGAAATAGCCTTCTCAATGCGCTATTTGCATCCAAAGGAGTAATGGTCAATAATAATATTTTCTTTACTTTGGCCATCGGTGTCACCATGCTTTGGATTGGTTTTCCCAGAAAAGAACTGGATAAAAAAGAGAAGTTGTGGCGTCGGATTGGGCTTGCTGGTCTCTTGATTTTCGGTTGTCTTTTTACCGAGGGTGGTATCACCATGCTACCATTTCTCTTGATTAGTTACTCTTGCCGAAATCGCAAGGGCTTGCGAAATCTCCTTTATGCTTTTCTCTGGGCATTCTTGTTAGTGACTTCCATCCAAATTTATGACACTTGGCACCAAACACTGGAAATGATGCTTTTCAATTCTGACTGGCTCTTTGTCACCGTATTTCCTTTTATGGCCTTGTATAATGGACAGCGAGGAAAAGAAACTAGTTGGAGTAAATATTTCTTTTATATTTTCTACCCAGCTCATCTATGGATTATAACTTTGATTGCTTATTTGCTTAAGTAGATTCAATACTCATTAGCTCCTTCTTGCTTAAAATGTGAGAGGAGCTTTTCTGTATCTGGAATTCACAATAAAACATGTTATAATAGTTTTAGAAAGGACGAGGTTTATGGCGAGCATACTTGTAATTGAAGATAATAATGAAATCCAGGAAATTTTAAGAACCCTTCTTGCAGAGGAACACGAGGTGATTCAAGCATTCTCTGGGACAGAAGGTATCATGCAATTTGACAAAGGTGGCATCGATCTCGTCTTGCTAGATATCATGCTCCCTGGGAAAAATGGCGACCAAGTCTTGCAAGCTATTCGACAAACTAGTCAGACTCCGGTCATCATGCTTACTGCTTTAGGTGATAAAAAACTCATCAGCCAATATCTACTAGACGGTGCCAATGATTATGTAGTAAAACCTTTTGATTTGGACGAAGTCTTTGCCAGGGTCACCGTGCAATTACGCCAAAGTGGTGAACATCAGTCAGAAGATCGAAGAGAAATTGATAACCTCGTACAAAATTTTAAAAATATCCAGTTTGATGCGGATAGTTTTGAAATAAGCAACTCTACTGAAATCATTCGCCTTGCAAAGAAAGAGTGTCAGATTCTCCAAATGTTGCTCCAGCATCCTAAAAAAATCTTCACCAAGGAAGAACTCTATGAATTGATTTGGGAAGAAAGTTACTTGCCTGGAGATAATACGCTCAACACTCATCTAAGCAATCTCCGTAAAAAACTGCACCAACTGGATCCGAATCACGAATACATCGAAACCATTTGGGGAGTTGGTGTTCGATTAAAAGGAGACAAGCAATGATGTACATTTTGATATCTATATTACTCCTTACTAACATTATTTTGGCGATTTCTTTGATTCGCTATCATATAGCAATTAGAGATTTAAGCAGACAAATCGAAGAAAAGATTCGCTCTGGTAGCATGAAGAGGATCGGGGTAAATTTCTTTTCAAAGACCATTTTGCGTCTACATAACCAAATTGAGAATCTATTTCAAGAAGTGGAGCAAAACCAACTAATCATGAAGTGTGAAAAACGCACCCTAGATATGGCAATCAGTAACATCGCTCATGATATTCGGACACCTTTGACAATCGCTTCAGGATATACTCAGCAACTAATAAAACACCCCGATAATAGTCAGGAAACTTTAAGCAAAATATCCCATCATCAGGAGTTGGTTTCCAAACGTTTGGAAGCTCTTCTTGAATACCGTCATTTGATGGAAGGAGCAGTCAAACCGAAACTGGAAGAGCTTGATTTATCAACCTTTATAACGAAGAAGACTTTAGCCTATTACGATGTTTTCCAATCTTCACAGATTGTTCTTGATTTTAACGTTGAACCAGGATTAAAAACGACGACTGATGAGGACTTGCTTGATCGAATTATACAAAACCTCCTTGGAAATGTTCTCAAGCACGGCAAGGAGGAGGCTCGACTTTCTTTGAAAAAGAAAGAAAATAGGCTTGTTTTACAAATCGATAATATTGTCAAAAAACCTATCAAAAATATAGACAATCTCAGCAATCGTTTTTATTCTGAAAATATGTCGGATACTGAAGAATCCTCTGGTTTAGGTCTCTATATTACCGAGGAATTAGTTCATCTTCTTGGAGCGGATATGAAGCTAGTTGCTGATGGAGAATGGTTTTCAGTTTTTATTTATTTTTAACAGAAGAAACCTCCTCTATACCGACCTCAAAAAGTTAGACAAATAATTTAAGCGAAGTATTTAGTTCTGTACTGCACAGGACTAAGTCCTTTTAGTTTTACCTTAATTCGTTTGTTATTGTAGTAATCAATGTAGTTTACAATGGCTTTCTCTAAATCTTCAAGCGACTGAAACGACTTCTCATAGCCATAAAACATTTCGGATTTAAAGATGCCAAAGAAGGACTCCATCATGCCATTGTCTGGGCTGTTACCCTTTCGTGACATGGATGCTTGAATTCCCTTACTCTCTAAAAACCTGTGATAAAAATCGTGTTGGAATTGCCAGCCTTGATCGCTATGGAGAATCGTATGCTCGTAGTGTTTCTCTGTAAAGGCCTGGTTTAACATAGCTTTCACTTGTTCTAAGTTTGGTGAAATTGAAAGATTATAAGCGATAATTTCGCTGTTAAAGCCATCTAAAACAGGCGATAAATAGAGTTTCTGTGTGCTATTTAGAATGGCAAATTCTGTCGCATCCGTATAGCACTTTTCCATTGGTTTGGTTGCTTCAAACTGGCGTTGAATGAGATTCTCTGCTTTCTTGCCAATCTCTCCTTGGTAGGAAGAATACTTCCGTTTCCGACGAATTCGAGCTGTTAGACCAAGGACCTTCATCAGACGTTGAACTTTCTTATGATTCACTACAAAACCTCGATTTCTTAGTTCAAGAGTAACTCTCCGATAGCCATAGTTGCCTTTGTGCTCAGTATAAATTGCCTGTATTTCAGCTTTGATACATTGATTTTTATCATCGCTCCTACCCAGCTGTTTCAAGTGGTAGTAGTAAGTTGAGCGAGACAAGTCAGCCGTTTCAAGAAGTAAATCTAAACGAAATCCTCCTGAGACCATCTCTCTAACTGTCTCTGCCTTTCTCGATCTAAGGTTTCGTCCCAGTCTTCCAGCTCTTTTAACTTTTTTAGGTAAGCCACCTCAGTCCGTAAGCGTTCATTCTCCTCCTGGAGTCGTTCTAATTCTGTCATTTCTTCCCAAGTTTTCTTCCGTTTACGTCCCATTTTAGCTGGTCTCCCTCTTGTTTTCTCAACAATAGTATACCCATTTTTCTTGTATTGCGCCAGCCAATTTGAAAGCATACCACGATTTGGGAGAGCATATTCGAGAGAAACACTATCTTGAGACCAGTTTTCATGTAAAACTTTATCAATCATTTCTTGTTTTAAATCTGGAGAATAGTAACGATTTTTTCCTTTTTTGACGAACTCTATTCTGTAACAGTCAATTAATTTCACCATGTACTTTATAATTGAATTAAAACTTTGAAAATGATATAATTTAAATATCAAACTATTGTTGGAGGGTTCATGTATCAATATATAGGAATACTTTTTAAGAAAAATAAAATTAAATTTATTTTATCAATTGTTTTTTCAGTTATAATTTCATTTTTTAATATTATGTCAGCTATAATTTTAAAAAATTTTATTGATATTGCAATTGAAGGAAATAAAGTGAGACTGAACTCACTATTAATTTATTCACTTTTATATATTATAGGTTTTTTATTTGTATCATTCATCTCCTCGTATTTTAAGAAACAATATGTTTCTAAAGCATATAATAATTTAAGAACTTATTTTATTGAAACTTTGTTCTCAAAAAAAATTAGTTTTCTAAATCAATTAAATTCTTCCAAATACTCTACTTTTTTTTCTAGTGATTTAGAAAAAATGAGACTAGATTTTATAGATAACATAATTGTTGTTTTCCAAAATGTTGTTACCTTACTCTTGTCCCTTTCAATTATGGTATTTTTCGATATACATCTATTTATAGGTATTTTATTTACTTCAATTATTTCATCATTAATTGGTGGAATTTTTCAAAAAATGTTACCTAAATCGGAAAAGCTTGTAAAAGAATATCAAAACACAGTATCAAAATTACTTAATGATATTATAGGAGGTTTTCATACGATTAAATTATTTAGGGCTGAAAATATAGTTACAGAAATATGCAAAGACAAATTACTTTCACTTGAAAGTTATGAACTTGAAAAAGAAAAAATATTAAATCTTTCAAAAAGTTTTTCAGCAATGAGTACAAATATAATGGTATTTATTCTATTTTATATAGGAGCAAGTCAAGTAATGGAAGGAAAAATATCATTTGGTACTATTGTAGCGTACATCCAGCTTCTAAATTTTATTGTTGTTCCTATCCAAATTATTCCAGAATCTATTTTGAAGTTCCAATCAGTTAACAATATTTTAGAAAATGTTGAAGACCTTCTTTATATTGAATGTGAGCAACCTACGAAGTCTATTAGTGAAGATTTTAAGAAGGATATAAGATTTGCTAATGTTTCTTTTAAACACACCCACTCTGATACTTATGCTTTGAAAGATATATCACTTAAGTTTGAGTATGGGAAGAAATATATAATCGTAGGACAGAGTGGCAGTGGAAAGACAACTTTATTAAATTTATTGCAAAAATTCTGGACAAACTATAGTGGTTCAATAACAATTGGAGAAAATGACGTAAAAAATATTAATGAAGAAGTGCTATATAGAAATATTTCAGTTATGCAACAAGAAGTATTTATCTTTGATGACTCTATTCTTAATAATATTACTTTATTTTCCAACTTTGATCATGATTTTTTAGAAGAAGTTATTATAAAATCACAATTAAAAAATTTAGTGGATAAAAGAGGGCTCCATTATAAATGTGGAGAAAACGGAGGAATCTCTCTGGAGGAGAAAAACAAAGAGTTGCGATTGCAAGAGCTTTATTGCAAAAGTCTCCGATAATTGTATTTGATGAGGCTACTTCATCTCTAGATAATAAGACGACTAATCAAATTGAAGAAGTCTTATTAGATATGAATCAAGTTACACAAATCGTTATATCACATAGGCTCAATAAAAAAGTTTTAGAAAAGTTTGACCAGATAATTGTGATGAAAAATGGACAAATAGTAGAAACTGGAAATTTTGAAGATTTAATTGACAAAAAAATGGAATTTTGGGCTTTATATAAAATTAATAACTAGGAGAAGAGAAAAAATGAAAGAGTTACTAACATTATCACAGAATCAAATTGGAACATTTTCACAGTTGATTGAAGGAGATTATTCAATTGGTGTCAATGCTGTTTTTAAAGGTGAGGTAGATAATGAGATTTTTAGAAAAACTTTGGAAACAATTGTATTAAATAATGATATTTTTAAACTGAGTTTAATAAAGAAAGATGTCACTATATTTCAAGTTTTGAATAACTCTAACCAATATGGATTTCAAGTGTTAGAATTTGATTCATTTAAAGAATTTGAAACATGGCAAGAAACTCATGATTTTAGACGGATAAACTTAGATTTTTTGATTGATTTTTATGGGATAATTATAAAAGACTATGGTTTTGGAGTATATTTTAAGGTTCATCATCTGATATCGGATGCTTTTTCAGTTGGTTTGTTAGTTAATGAATTTATTTTTACCTACAGAGGTTATGAAAAAAATTCTTTTTCAAAGATTGAGAGGGGAGCCTATTCTAAGGTATTAGATGCGGAAAATAATTATAAACACAGTAAGAAAATTGATAGAGATAAGAAGTTTTGGATTTCGGAATTTCAATATAACTTAAATAATTCCTATCTTTCCAGCAAAAAGACGGAAAGTTATAGAGTTAGAAGAAAATCTTTCAATCTTAGTGACTCTGAATCAGCTGAATTGAAAAATTTTGCAGTACAGAATAATGTTTCGGAACTTTTTATTTATATGGCAGCTTTTTCAATCTTTATGTCAAGGATAAACAGGGTAGAAGAAGTTAATATAGGAACTACGTTGCATAGTAGATTTGGTAAAAATCAAAAGAATACAATGGGAATGTTCGTTAATACAGTACCGATAAATATTAAAATTGAGAAGGAACTAAAATTTACTGAATTTGTAAACCAAGTTGATAAAAGAAAGACAAATATCTTTAAACATAGCAAATTTAACTATACAAGTCTTAAACAAGAATTAACTGAAAATTTTGGGTTCAAAGGAGATCTATTTGATGTAATTATAAATTACCAAACAGCTAAAAAAGAGTTTTCTGATGAATTTAAAATTTCTTGGGAGAACTGTCAGTACCAGTCGAATAATTTGACGATTAGTCTAAATTGTTGGGAAGACGGAACTTTCAAGATTGATTTTGACTATTTGGATGACGTATTTAGTGAAGAGGAAATAGATAATATCAATAGGCAAGTAAATAATATTCTATTTAATGGTTTGCAAAAAACTGATTATCAAATTTCATCTCTAAAAATGATTGATGAGGCTGAGGAAGCGTTATATGACAAAATAAATTTATTAGATAAGGTTACGTATCCAATTTCAGATGTAAAATCACATTTTGAAAAAATTTGTGAGGATAACTTGGATAAGACTGCACTTATTTATGATGGAATAAAACTCACATATGATCAGCTGAATAAAGAAGCAAATAAAGTAGCAAGAGTTTTGTTAAATAAAGGAATCAAAAAGGGTGATTCAGTAGCTATTATTTCTGATAGAAACCTCCAATTGATCATTAATATACTAGCAATTATTAAAGTTGGAGCCAGATATATTCCTATTGACCCTAATTATCCTATAGAAAGAA
>NZ_GL732466.1:4602-7026 GCF_000187645.1 Streptococcus sp. C300 | reverse complement strand
CTGATAGTGATGCTAAGTTAATCTTTTATCAACGAATAAAACTTTGCATATTGAGGAATACAATTCAATAGACTTTAAAACCTTTGTTGCAGATGAAGAACGAGAAGATAATTTAGGAATAGAATTGTCGCCTGATGATCAGTTATATGTTATTTACACTTCAGGAACTACTGGGAAACCAAAGGGAGTCAAAATTTCCCATAAAAATGTAATAAGATTACTGTTTCATGATAAGAATCATTTTTCTTTTAATAATGAAGACGTATGGCTTTTATTCCATTATTATGGTTTTGATTTCTCTGTATGGGAAATTTTTGGTGCTATTTTGAATGGAGGCACTCTTGTTATTCCAAGTTTGGAAGATGTTCATGATAACTATGCTATTATAGAACTACTTCAGATATATGGAGTTACTATTTTAAATCAAGTTCCTAGCTCGTTTTATGCTTTAATGGTCGCAATAGGAGATATACAACTACCTAAATTAAAATATATAATTTTTGGTGGTGAAGCATTAGACCCACTAAAATTAAAAGAATTTTATTATCGAAATAATCATGTGACTTTTGTAAATATGTACGGCATAACTGAAACGACTGTGCATGTGACATATAATAAAATTGAGGGGAGTGATATTGAAAAAGGAATAAGTAATATAGGCAATCCTTTACCAACGATGGGACTATACTTAATGAATGATGACCAGATTGCAGGAATAGGAGTTCCGGGAGAAATTTGTGTATATGGAGAAGGACTTTCTTCAGGCTATTTGAATAACTCTGAATTAACAAAGTGTAAGTTTGTATTTTCAAATACTCTAGAAAAAAATATATATCGTTCAGGTGATTTAGCTAAATTATTACCTGATGGTAGTATAGAGTATATGGGACGAATAGATAAACAAGTTAAAATTAATGGTTATAGGATTGAATTAAAAGAAATTGAAGGACAAATTTTAAGGAGATTCTCTAATGAAATTGATGATTGTATAGTTATAGATAAAGTTGATAGAACGGGGAAAATAAGTCTATATTCATATATTGTTTATAAAAAAGGGTTTGAGATTGACAAACAAGATCTTATTCAAGAATTAAGAAAACTACTACCTTCTTATATGATTCCTAAATTTTTTATTTCTTTACTTGAACTGCCGTTAACGAATAATGGTAAATTAGATACATCAAAATTACCTGATATTGATTTGGGAGATGTTCGAGAATTCAAAGATGCAAGGAATGAACGTGAAAAAGAAATTTTAAGGGTCTTTAGAGAAATTTTAGGTAATGATAAGTTAGGTATTTATGACGACTTTTTTGAGTTTGGAGGAGACTCCATCAAAAATATGATGCTAGTTTCTAAACTTAGGGTATTAGGTCTTGAAATTAGCACAAAAGAGGTTGTAACCAATCCAACAGTTTCGGAGATTGCTCTTGTTTGTAAAGACAGTGTACGAAACGATAGTCATTTGCCAGTTTTTGGAGAAGTTGGAAGTACTCCTATCATCTCTGATTTTTTCAATTCAAACTATATAGCTCCAGAGCACTATAATCAGTCGATATTGTTAGAGTGTAATAAGAGATTAAATTTTGAAAAGCTGAATGATATATTATCTTCTATCTTTAGATATCACGACATGCTTAGGGCAGTGATATCCAATGGAAAATTAATAATTTGTAAAGAAGATGAATCATATTTAGATTTTGAGGTTGTTAAATTTACAGCAGATAAAGAAATGGCTCAATACTTTGAAATATGTCAAAAATCATTCTCTTTTGATGGTTCTTCTTTATTTAAGATAAGATTAATTGAAATGGGAGAAAAGCAATTTTTATTTATGGTAGCTCATCATTTGATAATTGATGCTGTTTCCTGGAGAATTATAATTGATGATTTAAACTTCTTATATGAAAAAGATGAATACTCTAACGTTAAATTACCGTTAAAGACTATATCGTTTAAAAATTGGATTTCAGAGTTAGATAAATATGAACAATCAGCTGCTTTTGATAATGAAAGAACTTTTTGGAATACAACTATAGAAACTGTAAAGAATCAACCATCAATTGAAGGTGGTTCATACAGTTATAATGAAAGTAAAATAATTTTTGATAATCAAATTACAGAAAATATAATGAAAAAAGTACAGAATATTTTAGGTGCAGACAATAATGTAATTTTGTTAGCAGCTGTTATAACAGTGTTAAATAATTATTTACCTAAAAAAATCATCATTGATATGGAGGGACATGGAAGAACAATAGCAACTAAACATATTGCAAACGAGAGAACTGTAGGCTGGTTTACAGCTATATACCCAATTATCATGGATAGAGATTTAGACTATTTATCTTCAATAATTAGATTGAAAGATTCTATAAATAGGGCTAGCCAACACCAGGTAGAATTTGGGTTAATAAAAGTTCA
>NZ_GL732466.1:3434-4538 GCF_000187645.1 Streptococcus sp. C300 | reverse complement strand
CAAACTTAACCTTTAATTATTTAGGTGAAGTAAAAAAAGAAAGCAAAATACAAATAAAACTTTTAGTATCTCTGAAAGAGAGACGGGACAAATTCGAAGTGAAAAAAATACCTTCAACTCAGATTTTGTTGTTGATATTATTAACAATGGTAATAATCTTATTTTTGATTTTAAGATTAATGAAAGTATTGATATTGATTCCAATCAAATCGAATTAGATATAATGACCTTTTTCGAGGAAATTGAAGAGTTCTTAGTAAATAAAAATGATAAGATTATTACACAATCAGATGTATCTGACGAAGAGTTAGATAGTGATTTGTGGGAAGAATTAACTAATTTATATAATTAGAACGGAGATTGATGTGGCACAGAATAATATAGAAAAAGTCTATAGTTTGACACCTATGCAAAAAGGTATGTTATTTAATTATATTAAATCTGGTAATAGTACATATTTTGTCCAGAAGTCAATTAATTTGCAAGGGAAATTTAATATTGATAATGCAGTAAACAGTTTTAAAATTCTGAGTAGGAAATATGACGTTTTAAGAACTTCTATATTTTATAATTCAGGTTCTGAGCCTAAGCAAATTGTTTTGAAAAATAGGGAGATTGAAGTTAATGTAATTGAATTGGATGAGCAAAAATCCATAAAAAGTATAGAAGAAGCTGACATTCGAAGAGGCTTTGATTTAACAAAAGACTCATTACTGCGTGCGACAATTATACTAAATAGTAGCAGTGATATAACAATTATTTGGAGTTTTAATCATATAATATTGGATGGCTGGTGTATGTCTATCCTGCTAAATGATTTTTTCAAATATTATGAAATGCTAAATGATGGTAATGGATATAAAGAAATTTTATCGTCAATTGGAAAAACATTTGACTACAAGAAATATATAGATTGGTTAAACATTCAAGATTTTACTGCTGCGAGAAAGTATTGGTCAGATTTTATTTCAGATTATGATGAAGATTTTACCTTTGAATCTAGGGAAGAAAATTTTAAAAAAATGCAACGATGGAATTCTTCAATATAATCTTAATACAAATCAAATTGAAGAATAATAAAAAAGTTTTGTAAATCGAAACTGG
>NZ_GL732466.1:0-2536 GCF_000187645.1 Streptococcus sp. C300 | reverse complement strand
GTATATATGAATCAATTTGTAACTTTAATTGATTCTGTTATCAAGTTTCCAAATAAGCCAATTTCGGAGTTGTCATTGTGTGACGAAAATGAAAAAAGTAGGGTATTAAGCTATTCTAAGGGTCTGAATATTTCGATTGAATTCAATTCCATATTCGATCAATTTGAACATCAAGTAAATAATAGGCCAGAAGATATAGCAATTGTCTCTGAAGAAAAAACAGTGACTTACTGTGAATTATCAAATAATGTATCAAAAATTGAATCCTTCTTAGTTCGTCAAGGAATTAAAGAAGGGGATAGGATTATATTGTTATTTGACAAAAATATTGAGTTAATTGCTAGTATGCTTGCTTCTATAAAACTAGGTTGTACTTATGTCCCAGTTGATAAGAAGTTTAGTAAAGAACGGTTGTTATTTATAATAGAAGATTCGAATGCCCGAATTATATTATCGGATTCTAATACAGTAAATGTTTCAGAGTTAAGAAGTTTTAACGTTAGGAAGGTAATTTCTACTCAAGATATTTACTTATCAGATACAAAACCTAAAAAAATCAATAATGAGATTCAATATATTTTATATACTTCTGGAACAACTGGAAATCCTAAGGGGGTACTTGTAAAGGAAAAATCTGTAATCAATTTGGTTAACTTTTTATACAATGAAATTTATCATAAATATCAAGGAGCCAATATTGGCTTAATTGCAAATCCAATATTTGATGCTTCAGTACAACAAATTTTTACTTCATTAATGTTTGGATCTTCCTTGTATCTTATTGATGACAGTTTAAAATATATCCCCAAAAAATTATATAATTACATTAACGAAAATAATATAAGAATTATAGATGGTACCCCATCTTATATAGACTTGTTAGTGGGGCAATACGAGTCAAATAGTTTAAATGTAGATTTGTATGTAATTGGCGGAGAAAATCTAACCTCCAAAGTATTGGGACAGATTTATAGAGCTTCGCCTAGCTCAACTGTATATAATGTTTATGGGCCTACTGAGGCAACCGTCGATTCAACGTTTTATAAATGTGGAAGAAAGGATATCGAACTAAGTAGAATTCCAATCGGCAAGCCTATTTATAATGTCGAGGTGAAAATAAAAAATGATAATCAAATTTGTGGAATCGGGCAAATTGGAGAAATCGTTATTTCAGGAGAAGGGCTATCATTGGGTTACACTAATTTAGACTTAAATAAAGATGTATTTAGAAAAACAGATGATGTAGTTGAATATTTCACTGGAGATTTAGGTTATTGGAATTCTGAGGGGAATATGATTACCATAGGCCGAAGAGATTCACAAATAAAATTAAATGGATATAGGATTGAATTAGAAGAAATAGATAAATGCTTATCAAATATTAAAGGAGTAGTTGCTTCTCATAGTTTGGTCGAGAAAAAGAATATCTATAGTTTCGTAGTATCCAACAAAAGCTTATCATCTGCATATTGTAAAGAAATTTTAGCTGAAAAGTTACCATATTACATGATTCCTAGAGATATCATTCATCTTGATGGACTACCTATGACTTTTAGTGGAAAGGTTGACACTAATCAATTAAAAGAATTTGTTATGGAAAGACATGAACAAATAGTTCTGTTCCTGAAAAGATAGTGCAGATATGACTGATTCAGAAAGTAAAGTAGTTAAAGCATATAGAACAATTTTTCAAGATGAGAAAATAAGTTTATCAGATAATTTTTTTAACTTAGGTGGAGATTCTATTCAAGCTATTCGCATTATTTCTTTATTAAGTGATTATAATATAAAAGTGGCTGATATATTGAGTTACCCTATTTTAAAAGACCTTTCAAAATTTATACAAAAAAATAGTAATTATATCCCACAAGATGAGGTTGTAGGAGAAGTGGAATTACTTCCAAGTCATAGAAGGTTTAGTGAGTCAATTAGTCAATCCGTTATTAATCATTTTAATCAGTCATTATTAATCAAATCAAATGAAAAATTAGATTTGAACTTAGTTAATCGTGTTTACCATACTTTATTGAGACATCACGATTCGTTAAGGATTAGCTATAATTATGGTGAAAATTTTTCAACTTTATTAGATTATAAAGAATTAAAAAATAAGCAAAATATTATTTTGATAAAATGTAGAAAAAGTGAGATGGAAAGTTATGCAACAAAAGAGCATCAAACTTTATCACTAAAAGATGGTCTTGTGTTCAAAATAGTTGTTTTCGATACTGAAGAAGGAGAATTTTTATTATTTATACTCCATCATTTACCTCAGATGCTGTTACACTAAGAATATTGTTTGATGATTTTAGAAATCTATATTCGCATAATAATGATTTAACGTCACTGCCGTTGAAGACTGTTTCTGTAAAACAGTTTGCTAGTGAACTAAGAGATAAAAGCATTATTGATTTATCAGAAGATATGGAATTCTGGGAAGAAAATCAAATCACATTTGATAATTCAGAGTATTTACCATGTAAATACTCTGAAGCTAAAAAAATGGAAGTGAAAATTGATCAAGCATTAATAAATA